>JAYUJG010000063.1:0-2257 GCA_043765355.1 Acidobacteriaceae bacterium
ACGTCGCTGGAAAACGTTCCCATGACGCCTGTAGGAATACAGTGAGCGGACATTTGTTTAACCATTCCATTGTGGAACAGTCGGTATTGCTCTTCGGTGAATTCTTGCGCACCGCCGCCTGTTCCGAGAATTACTCCCATGCGCTGCCGCTCGCCGAGCGGCAGGGAAGCGGTATCGATTCCCGCGTCCTTCAAAGCTTCCGTAGCCGCTGCGATAGCGAGGGGCAAGACTCGTCCGACGTTGCGGCGTTCCTTTTTGTCGACCCAAGCGAGCTCGTCGAAGCCGCGCACCTCTCCTGCAATTTGGACAGGAATTTCGCTGGCGTCAAAGTGCGTAATCCGGCCAACGCCGCTTTTCCCAGCCAGCGTGGCTGCTGCGAAAGCTTGATTCCCGATGCCGTTAGGGCTGACACACCCCATGCCTGTTATGACGACTCTTCGCCGCAATCTTCACCTCGCTGTGTGGCGAATATATCAGGAGTTGGTAAGTTAAAGGGTCTACGGTCTGCCGCGAAGGGAAAAAGGGAGGGAATCGCTCCCCTCCCCTGCGTAGTTACTTCTGCTGCGGCAACTGCATCAGGAAATTCGTCCCTTGACCGGCTTCCACCGACGGCAACTGGCCGTTCCAGCGTTCAATATAGGCCCGCTGGTTCTCCAATCGACGCAGTTCCAGCAGCGCTGGAGTCAGAGAACTTTGGCGAATGCGGTTGGCATCGGCCTCACCCTGTGCGCGCATCACGTTTGATTTCGCATCGCCATCGGCCTCGGCAATCTTCTTGGCCGCCTCGGCCTGCGTGGTCGCGAGCTCGTTCTTGGCGCGTTCGGAAAACTGAATCGCTTGAGCCTTCGCTGTAATCGCTTGCGCGATCACGGTGGGAACTCGGGGCGCCCCAATGAAGCCGAATTGCTGCACTCCCACTCCGACCGGCGCTACCTTCTCCTGAATCTTCTGGGCGACTTGCGCCAGAAATTGCGCCTTCTTCTCGCCGTAAATCTCCTCGACCGTAAACGTCGATGCCACTTCATTGAGCGAGTTGCGTACGATATCCCGCAAGATTCCATGCGTGAAGAGCTCCAGATCGGTCACTCGATACTTCACGTAGAAATCCGGCACCTTCAGCGGTTCAATCGCGTAAGAAAGTGAAACATCGGTTTGAATCTCCATCCCCTCCTTGCTGTTGAAGCCCATTTCTTCGTTGACGGCGTGGCCTTCATTGAGATCGCGCGTCCATTTCACGGTCTGCACGTAAGTAGGAAATTCAAAAATCTGGGTCGTTAGCGGACTGAAAAAAACCCAACCCGTGCGCACAGGTATCTCCGACGCACCTCGCTGACTGCCCGCCAGATTCACTTCAATCCCCGTGTAACCCGCTTCAATGCGCGTCACCCGAAACAACAGACTTGAAATGATCCAAAGACCGACCACTCCCGCCACTACGAACAAGAGGGGTCGCAGCAGCGAACGCGAAGATGCCGCCTCCCCGAAGCGCGAAAATACTTCCGGTTTACGTTTACCTTGATCGCCATCAAATATTGTCATAGTTTCCTCCAGAGTGTGCCGACAACTATAGGTACAAAAAGAATCAGGCCGAGAATCATAGCAATACCGCCGTACAACGCTCGATCGCTGGCCCGATTCATCCAGTGAAATGCTTGAATCACAAGTCCATAGGCGATCAGGCATGTAGCCAGAATCGCGACCAGACGCAGTTGACCCCGCATGTTGATTGACTCCTTTCCGACGCTTCCGTCAGTTCCGGAGCTCAGTCTTCTTATGAGCTTGGATTTGTAACAGACGTTGTTTAAAAGGTTTTACATGTGTCGCAATGACCACTCGTACTCAGCTATTCAGATTGAAGTCTACATCTTCCGGATTCAAAACCGGCGATCTGCCGCCGGCATGAAGTGTTTGCGGAGTGTTACCGACCATCCGGTTACAGAGCTTGGCAGCTATAATCATAGGTTCTTCAGCGGAGGGTTTTTTGGCTTACGACGATCTGCGCGGTTTTATCAAAGCTCTCGAAAACGCCGGTGAACTGAGGAAGATTCAGACGGAAGTCGATCCCATTCTCGAGATCACCGAGATCACGGATCGCGTTAGCAAGAGCCGCAGCGGCAAGGGCGGCGCTCCGGGTGGGCCTGCGTTGTTGTTCCAGAACATTAAGGGACATCCCGGCGCGCAGGTGCTGATCAACCAATTCGGCTCGGAAAGCCGCATGAAGCTGGCGCTGGAAGTGGATTCGCTCAACGATGTCGCC
>JAYUJG010000064.1:0-4803 GCA_043765355.1 Acidobacteriaceae bacterium
CTCCTGCGCGACGTTCAGCTCAACCACATCACAGCATTCCCTTCCAATATGATCTTTGATATTGGAAATCCCGTTTCGAATCCGAAGATACCGAACTTCATGTTTGCGAACAGCATCGTAACCAGCGGACCTTACCCTGTATGGGGCAGCGGCGGAGGTGCGGCAAACTGCGCCTTCAACGTTAATGTTCCTGCCAACCTGCTGAACAACTGTTTCGTTCCCTATACCTTCACCAGCAATGCGTTGATCGGAGTGCCGAGCAGATGGCCCGCTTCAACCTGGCCCAGCGGAAACACCCTGATTCCCAACGGCAACACTGTCGGTTTCGTTAACTTCAACAACGGCAACGGCGGCAACTACCACTTGACCAGCGGAAGCTGGTGTAAGGGTGCGGCATCCGATGGCAAGGATCTGGGAGCGGATATGACCGCTGTGGATGCAGCCACCGCAGGAGCTTACTAGCACCAATCACTACAGCAAATAGGAACGCCAGCCTATCTCCCGGGCTGGCGTTTTTGTTTTGAAGGTCAGCGCTAACTGGCGCTTGGAGCCTACGAGACTAGCTGGTACCATGAAGGTTCCTCATGGTCGATTATTTCCGCCAGTCCCCTGCCCCAAATCCTCCCTTGCGCATCGGGATTCTGCTCGACAACCCGAAGCTCTCGGCTTTCTTTGCCCGAATTATTGAAGACATCCAAGCCAGTAATTTCGCCAAAATCGAGCTATTGGTGTATCGGAAAGCGGCGTCCCCCGATCCTCTGGCACCCCCAAAACCCGCGCCAACCAGCGCGTTCGGCAAGTTCGCCCACCGGTTCGCGGACCCGAAGCTGCGCAAGCAGGCGCTGTACGACTTCTATCTAAAGCTCGAAGGCCGCCGCAAGATAGACAATCACCCGCTTGACCGGGTTGATTGCTCATCTCGCTTCTCCGGAATCGACCGCCTTGACGTCGAACCTATCGGCAAGAAGTTCATTCAACGCTTTCCGCCAGAAGCCATAGAAGCGATTCGCGCGAAAAACCTGGATGTCTTACTTCGCTTTGGATTCAACATCTTGCACGGGGACATCCTGCAGGCGGCACGCTACGGCGTCTGGTCCTACCACCACGGCGACAATGACTTTTACCGCGGCGGACCGCCCCATTTCTGGGAAATTTATGAGGGATCTCCCTTATCGGGCGTCATCCTGCAGGTTCTCACGGAGGAGTTGGACGGCGGACTCGTGTTGTGCAGATCCCTGTTCGCCACTGAGGCGACCGTGAGTGCGGCACAGAACCGTTTTGTGCCCTATTGGGGGTCCACCCACATGGTCATTCGCAAGCTCAATGAGCTTCACCGTTGCGGTTGGGACCACATTCGGGCCAATGCAGTGCCGCCAGCTCCTTACCAGGGCAAGCGCAAGATCTATCGCACTCCCGGGAATGCGGATATGGCTCGCTGGCTGGGCCCCGCCCTCCTAAAGAAGGCGATCCAGTCTCAATTCCGCCGCGAGACGGTGCAGCACTGGCGAATCGGCATTCGCACCAATGGCAAACGGCTCTTTGAGTCGGCTTCTGCACCCGACGGCGCCGGTTTCCGCTGGATTGAGCCCCCCAAAGGGCACTTCTGGGCCGATCCGTTTGTCATCGAGCGCCAAGGCAAGAATTGGATGTATTTCGAAGACTATTCCTACGCCAAACAGCGCGCATTGATCGCGTGCGCTGAAATCACCCCCGACGGCACAATCCTCGCTCCAAAGCCTTGTATCGACGATCCCAACCAGCACTATTCTTATCCTCATGTATTTTGGGCCGGCAACGACCTGTTCATGATTCCTGAGGCCCGCAGCTCCGGTCGAGTCGACCTCTACCGTTGCCAGGAATTCCCGCATAAATGGAAGCCCGAAAGAACGCTACTCGAGGGGAAGTATGTCGATACCACCGTTTGGCAGCATGATGGCCTCTGGTGGATGGCCGCGACCACTGCGGAGCCCGCATCGAGGGCTGGCTGCCTCCTGCTTTTTTATTCGGACTCCCTCACGGGGGAGTGGCACTTCCATCCTGGCAATCCAATTTCGACCGATATTCGCTTCAATCGGGGTGCCGGACGGGTGTTTCAGCATGAAAATCGTTGGATTCGCCCCAGTCAGAGTTGTTGCCCAATCTACGGATATAGCTTTAGTTTCAACGAGATAACGGAGCTCTCCAAAGACCGCTACTCCGAGCGCACCTCGCTGACAGTCACGCCAGAGGTCTGGAAGGGTATACGTGGCGTCCACACCTACAATTGGCTCGGCAACATAGAACTGATTGACGGGCAGAAAACGACCCCGCTGAGTCAAGTTTCCGATCCTTCTTCGCGGACTCTCTCTTCGCCCGCAAACTAACCTGTAGGGTTGGAATTGTCGCCCGCTCTATGATCGTGCTAACCTCGCTTCAGAGGGTGTCACAATGCGTATTTCGCTTCGAAATCTTCTAGTTACGGGACTTCTGCTACCTTCCTTGGCGCTACTGGCAGGAGCTCAAAAGCCGAGCCCCTCCACCCAGGGTAACTTTGATGGACCTGCGGAATTGCCCCGCCTGCACGTCAGGAGTTCGCTGGCGGACACTCCGACACCCGGCAAGACGCGTACGGTGCATGCAGGCGACAATCTGGAGCAAACCCTGAACCAGGCAGCCTGCGGAGACACCATAAAGCTGGAAGCGGGGGCAGTATTTTCGGGGCGTTTCGTCCTACCCGAAAAAAAGTGTGACGACGCCCACTGGATCGTTCTACGTACCAGCGCACCTGATTCGGCACTTCCGCCGGAAGGCTCCCGCCTGACTCCCTGCTACGCAGGCGTTGCTTCTTTGCCTGGCAGGCCAGCCTACCCCTGCCCGGACGCCAAGAACGTCCTGGCTCGCATCGAGTTTCCCGGAAAAGGTTCGGGACCCATTGTCTTTGCGGACGGAGCCAATCACTATCGCCTGATGGGACTTGAAATCACACGCTCCACCCCTGATGGCTCGCTGACCAGTCTGGTTACCATCGATCCGAAGAGCACAGCGAGCTACGTTATATTGGACAGAGTCTGGGTTCACGGCACGGCTCAAAGTGAGACCACGCGCGGTCTCCAGCTTGGCGGCTCTACTTATGCTGCGGTTGTCGATTCTTACTTCTCGGATCTCCACTGTATCGCCTTAACTGGCACCTGCACGGATGCGCAGGCAATTTCCGGCGGTTTGGGCCCCAACCCGATGGGACCTTACAAGATTGAAAACAATTTCCTGGAAGGTTCCGGGCAGGCGGTCTTCTTCGGTGGAGGTTTCGCCGCTGGGCCGCCAAGCGACATTGAAATTCGACGCAACCACATGTTCCGGCCGCTTACCTGGATGAAGGACAGTCCAGAGTTCGTGGGCGGCGCCGACGGTCATCCTTTCATCGTCAAGAATATTTTTGAACTCAAGAATGGCCAGCGCGTTCTGTTTGAAAACAACGTTTTGGAGAATTGTTGGGGCGGTTTTTCCCAGGAAGGCTTTGGGATTCTGCTGACCCCGAAGAATCAAGGCGACCACAAGTGCCCTGAATGCCTTGTTCTAGATGTCACAATTCGCTATTCCAAGATCAAGAATGTTGGCGCCGGATTCCAGATTGCTAACGTGCCAACAACCTTCAAAGCGATTGCTAAAGACGGTGGCCGCTATAGCATTCATGACGTCCTGGTGGAAAATCTAGACGGTGAACGTTTTCACGGCAATGGTCTCTTGTTCCAGATCAGCGCGGCAGGCGTTCCGCTGCACGATGTAACTATCGACCACGTCACTGGCATGGCCTCCAAGACCCTACTCATGGTGGGCGCAAAGACAGACGAACCGAAGATTGCAAATCTTGTATTCACCAATAATCTGATCGGCGGCGCGCGCTTTGAGATATCTTCGACTGGCGGCGGCCCCCAAAACTGCGCCTACCACCCCGAAGCACAGCGGCCTGCGGGGATTTTCGAGAACTGTTTTTCCAACGCGAAGGTGGCAGGCAATGTCATCATTGGCGGAAGCAAGTGGCCACCCAAGAACTCAACCGTCAAGCACCACTCGGAGATCGGCTTCCTGGCTGCGGATAAGGATCAGGTCCACGACTTCCGGCTTGGATCAGACAGTCGTTACAAGAAGGCAGGCACCGACCAAAAGGACGTTGGCGCGGACATTGATGCGATCGAGGCCGCCACCAAGGGAGTTTTGTAAAGTCTCGTGGGGCGCTAAGAGGCTGGAGCCCCGAGAAACACTTCAGCCGAGCCACGACAGGTCGCGCGTCATCAGCAACGGTGACAGCAGGCTCCAACCCTTGAGCGCGTGCTTGGCATCGAAATATGCCTTGTACAGTGCGCGCTTTCGGCGCAACTCGGGGCGGTCCAGAACTTTCGCATCCGTTGTTGCCAGTTCATATCCAAGCTCGGTCAACGTTGGACCCAGCGTCGCTTCCAGTTCAACCAGCTTTTCGTGAGAGAGAGCCTGCTTCCAGCGGCCCAGCGGGTTGAATTCAGCTTCGTCGTTCTGCTGTCCAAAAGAAGTATTCGGCTTGCTCACCGAGCCGATGCCAACTTTGAGAATCTCGTCGTAGTCCAAGTCTTGTCCTACGAAAGAACTCAGACTCGCCAACGTCTCATGCGGGCGGAGAACCAGGTCTTCGTAGCTGACTTCTGTGTAATTTGCACCCAGCTTCTTGCCATCGCGCCGACCACGCTGAACCATCCACTCCCAAAAAAACCCAGCCGCCAGCAGTTCCCCGCCCTTGTCCCATGGCAGAGGCCGAATCCATTTCTGCTTCTCGGTGGAGAGCGCCACATCTCT
>JAYUJG010000065.1:0-3771 GCA_043765355.1 Acidobacteriaceae bacterium
ATTCAACTCGTCATAGCAGCGGTTGATGAAGATGCCATTGGCATAGAGAAGCGTGCCCATGGCTCCATCGCAGAGCACCGGCGACTGCTTCAGACGGTCAATAAAATTCTTCGCCATCTCTGGGAGAATACAGGAAGCAGTAGATTCCCTGCATCCGGCGGAGGGGCGCGAATCCCGAAGGAAAGGCTCTGGTGCCGGTTCAGCGATCCTGGGTCGCTCCCGGTTGTCCGGGAAAGAACACGACCCCGACGCTCCCGAGAACCGGATCGGTAATTTCTTCGGAGGTATAGGTCGGATATTGCAGCGCCAGAGACTTTAGGAAGCCGAGATAGCGGACGTTGCTGGCGGTGCCCCAAACGATGACCGCGTCGGGAGAAGCCTTGGCAATGTCGTCGAGCGCAACCGGCACCAGGGCGGCTGGTTCGCGCTGGCTTACTTGATCGTGGCTGGTTCGATCGTCGGTTTCACCGCTTACCTTTGGCTGATCCATCACGAATCGCCGACCAAGGTTGGCACGTACGCTTACGTGAATCCGGTGGTTGCGGTGATTGTAGGATATTTCCTGGGAGGCGAAACGGTTGGCCCGAGAACCGCGCTGGGCGCAGCGTTGGTGCTGGTCAGCGTGATCGTGATCACGACTACCCCGGCGAAAAAACGCGAGATGCCGGACCGGGTTCGGCCGCTGCAGGAAGAATTGGCGGAGCCGTAAACGAGCTGAGCCGGACCCAAGAGGTCGGACGGGGCCGGCCTCCAAGTTGAGACCTAGGGAACGCTGCTGATCGCCAAAACAGTGCATCCGGAACACGCAGCCGAAATGCGTTCTGTGTGCCGCGCCGCGATCGAGGCGCTATTGCGGCGGCCCGGTCGTCCCAAGCTGTAACGCAACGACAAATCTTACGCTCGCAATCTGGATCTCGACCGGGCCGCGTATTTCATTTGGCGCCGATTTGGTCGTGATCGTAATATTCGTACGCGGACATCGGCTTGGCGCCGCCCTTTTTCCAGATACGGCTTTCGGCCGGGAGTTTGCCTAACACGCGAGCCATCTCTCTGACGTGCATGGCGACCGATCCGCAACACGAGCCGATGTAGTTGATGCCAATCTCTTTGGCGCGCAGCGCATACTCGCCCATCTGTTTGCGAGTCAGTTGAAGTGGATCAAGCGCATAAGGAAATTCGTCCAGACTTGTGAAGTCGGGCTTGTCGCTCGGTGTGGTATAGGCCACGGGCTGACAAGCAAGATAGCCGTCCACCGCCTTCCGCATCTGTTCCATCGGCCCAAGAATGTGCTGCGGAGGGCGCAGACAGTTCATGCCTACGATGTCGGCTCCGGCATCGAGCAATGTCTTGGCCGCGGTCGCGGCATCCGTGCCCTCCGCAGTTTCATCTTTGTTTTCAAAACAAATCGTAACCATGGCGGGAAGCCCGGTTTTCTTGGCGCGTTCCACGCACAAAAGCGCTTCACCCAGCCACGAGAATGTCTCTCCGATGATGAAATCGACTCCCTCGTCGCACTGCACCTTGAGCTGTTCGTCAAATGTTTGGCGAACGCGATCGGAAGATTTGGGGCTGTTCGGTTCGTACATCCAGGTAAGGCTGAGATTTCCGGCGACGAGGCATTGATCGCCCGCCACTTCCTTCGCCACACGGACGGCGTTGCGATTGATATCCTCGACGCGGTCTTCCAGTCCGACGGTGGCTAGCTTGTCGCGGCTGGCATAAAAGGTAAGAGCCTGCAGTACCTCGGCGCCTGCTTCGCGAAATTCAATGTGTAACTCGCGCAAGGCTTCGGGATAAACAATCGCCACCTCGGGAGTGAAAGGACCGGGACGCACCCATCCGCGCTTTTCCAGTTCGAGTAAGTAGCCTCCGTCGCCGAGGACGGGACCATGCTTCAGTCGTTCGAGAATTCCTTGCTTGGGCATAAGTACTCCTTTTGGGGCAGTTACTTGATGGGTTTGAGGATGCGCTCGATTTGGTGAATGTGATTGACGTCGTGTCCGGCGACCATGCGGACGATGTGCTCGATTGATTCCTGGCCGCGCTCGGCGTGCTGGCAGTAGTGCTTCCACTGAACGGGTGTAAGCGACTTGAGGAGCGCAAGATTCGCCTCGCGCAGCACGCGGTGGATCTCGACAGATTTACGCGGCTCGCGCTTTTCGTAGTGTCCGGAGATCACCCATGCGTTCTGATCGTAAGCCTGGACGGCTGTCCCCGGATCTCCGAGGATGGAGCGCATACGCCATCCAATCACGATCTCGACGTCGGCGAGGTGAGCCAGAATCTCAGCAACCGACCATCGATCGGGCGCGGGCCGCTTGCGCAGTTTGCCAGTGGAAACACCTTTGATCAACCGAGCCAGTTTCTTGTTCGTAGTGGATTGGGTCTTGCGCGAATCTTGCCCCTCCGCGTTCGAGAGGATGCGCTGGGTGTACTGTTGCGCTGTTTCGGACATTTCAAATATTCCTTTCTCGCGTACCGACTCTGCGTGCCGCCGAGGCAGCACGGAGTCCTCGATTCCTGGAAGCCATCTCACAATCAACCGAAAGTGCGAAACCGCAGCCTCCTCAGGGGCTAACGCCCGCATTTGTTGTGGGACTGAGCGGCACGGCTGAAGCCGTGCCCTTCCCAAAACGATTTATGAGATAACTTCTAGTCATCTTTGTACTCGAAAGCTGCTTTGATCGCCTTATCTTGTGTAAAACGCTCCGGGCGAAACGATGTAATGTCTACCGACCTCGCTTCGCCGTCCAAAATCTGCTCAGACATTACCAGGCCCACCGCCGGAGAAATCTTAAAGCCCATACCGGAAAAACCCGCGCATAAGTACAAGCCATCTATTCCAGGAACAGGGCCTAACAGCGGGCGCGAGTCGGGAGTCACATCATAGACGCCAGTTACTCCCCGCATCACCTCGGCGGTCTCAAGCTTTGGAACGCGCTTTGCGGCGCGGTCGATGATGTCTTCGAGGTCGGCGTCGGCGGGGCGCTGCGGAAAGTTGTCGGGGTCGACCGGACGCTTGCCATAGAAATCTCCGATCAGAAATTTATCGCTGGCATCGGAGCGGAAATAGGTGGCGGTGACGGAGTCAATGCAAGCCGCGCCCGGCTTCATGGTGGGCGCGTTCTTGAGGATTGCTACCTGATGAAATTCCGTTTCGATGGCGGGCGAGAAGCTGGTGGATTGAAAAAGCGGCCGCGTCCATGGGCCCATGGCCGCCACGACCACGGGGGCATGGATTTCACCATGCTCGGTTTGCACGCCGCGAATTTGTCCAGCTTCGATCAGGAATTTGGTGGCGCGAGTTTTGGGCAGATAAGTGGTGCCGGAATCGCGGGCGCGGTTTAAGAAATCGTTGGCCACGACGTTGCCGTCGCCATATCCGGAGTCGGGTTCATAAGCCGCTAACTCGACTTCATCCACGTGCCAATCGGGTTCGAGTTCCTTGAGTTGATGGCGATCCATCAGCTCGACATTGGCGCCGAGACCCTGTTGCATCGCGACATTTTGTTTCAGCGATTCCGTCTCCGCGGGGTGCACAATGCGGACGAATCCCGTTTTACGAAATTGTCCGGGCTCGCCGACGATCTCGCGCCAGTGCTGAAAGACTCGCAGACTGATCAGCGCAAGTTGAACTTCGGGAGGAAAACTGTAGTGCATGCGCACCAGCGCCGAAGACCGGCCACTGCCGCCGCTTCCCGCGTGGTCTTTGTCGAGGACGACGATGCGTCCGGCCTGGCGGCGCGCCAGATGGAAGGCGATGGAGGCTCC
>JAYUJG010000066.1:0-15499 GCA_043765355.1 Acidobacteriaceae bacterium
GCCCGTGCCATTCTCCGGGGGAAACGTGGTCGGAGTGGTTCAGATATCGCGCAAAGGCTTGGACGCTTCGCTCTCTGGCGCTGACTTCACCACCGCCGATCTAAAACAACTGGAAAAGGCTGTGGAAGTGATTGCCCGGATGCCCTTCATGCAGGAAGGCGCGGAGTTTTAGCGCGGCACGTTCCCTGCCCGCAATCGTTCTCGCGGTCAATCCTCATACCGCTTGTCCGGCGCAGAATCCCGAAGCCCAGGCCCACTGAAAGTTAAAGCCGCCCAGCTGGCCGGTGACGTCGACCACCTCTCCGACAAAAAACAGACCGCGTACTTTTCGGGACTCCATCGTCTTCGCCGAGAGCTCATCGCTATCGACGCCACCGGCGGTGACTTCCGCCTTCCCGTATCCTTCGGTACCGTCCGGCGTCACTTCCCACGCATGCAGCTGGCGCTCGGCATCGGCGAAAACTCGGTCAGAGTTGCCTGCTGGGGGATACGTCTCGATCCAACGGTCCGCGAAGCGGCGCGGCAGGATTTCTCGCAGCAGCAATTTCCAACTCGATTGGTCACGATGGCCGCGCGTTTGCAAATCCGCAATGAGATTACGGCCGGGTGCGAGATCGATGTAAATCGGCTGCTTGCCGTCGTTGTACGAAGAGATCTGCAGAATCGCCGGCCCGCTAATGCCGCGATGCGTGATGAGCATATTTTCGCGAAATGTCTGCTTCGCGCCCCGAGTCGAGGCAATCACCTCCATGGAAACTCCCGCCAGACCGGACCAGCGCTTGCTATCCCGTTCGCTGAATACAAGAGGAACCAACGCGGCCCTTGGAGAAACGATCTTGAGGCCGAATTGCCGTGCCAGATCGTAGCCCAACGAGGTGGCTCCGATTTTCGCAATGGACAAACCTCCGGTGGCAACGACCAAGCGCGGCGCGGCGAAAGAGTCGTCCTTCGCTTGCACGGTGAACAGATCATCCCCCGCAGCTTCTTTTTTGCTCACCTCGCTCACCTTTGTGTTGAGCCGGATTTCCACTGCGGCATCGCAGCATTCCTGCTCCAGCATCGAGGTGATGTCGCTCGCCGCGCGATCACAGAACAACTGACCAAGTTTTTTCTCGTGATGGGGGATTTGATGCCTTTCGACAAGGCCTATGAAATTGGCGGGGGTGTAGCGGGCCAGCGCCGACTTCGCGAAATGGGGGTTGGCGGAAAGAAAATTCTCAGCGCTGGTGTGGAGATTGGTGAAATTGCAGCGGCCCCCGCCGGAGATCAGTATCTTCTTGCCAGTTCGATCCGCGCGCTCGAGTACGAGGACGCGTCGGCCCCGCTTGCCTGCTTCCATGGCGCACATCAGGCCGGCGGCGCCAGCTCCGAGAATGATAACGTCGTAGTTGTGACTCACGCAGGCCGTTCCCGCAGCATATTTTGAAAGAACGAGCTTAGCAGGGCGACGGGCGTACCGGCGCTACGGAATCGGATTTCCTCATTTCTCTCCAAATACGGTTCGCGTGATGTTTCCAACTCTTGATTCAACCCTCGAGATCGGTCAGCCAGTGAATTTTTCGCGCAGGCCTTTTTTCTCCAGCCGCGGAATCACCTCGTCGCGAAAGTACGGAAACTCTTTTACGTAGTCCACAAAGCTAAGCGTCGTTCCGGCAAAACCTGACGCCGTAATCTTTTCCATCTCTTTCGCGATCGTGTCAGGATCGCCCACGAGGGGATAGGTGCCGTGTCCGGCTGCGAAGCGATCACGCAACATTTGGAGAGCCTCGGCCGGAAACGATTGCGAATGCATGCCCTGGAGGCGCATCAGGTTATCGACCGCTGCCCAGTCGGCATTGTCGTGCGCATAGTAGTGGTAGTACTCCTCGGCCTCTTTTTTCGTCGGTCGGCAAACCACATGACACAGAGTGAAGACACCGGCAGTCCTGCCTAACTTAGCGGCGCTGGCCTTGATCGCATCCACCTCACTCTTCGATTTCTCCAGATCGACGGAAATGGCGAAAAGAAAGTCGGCGTTGCGCGCGGCGAATTCGCGGCCCTCGCCCGATCCGGCCGCGTTCATGATGGGAGGAATGCCATCATAGGGACGAGGGAATCCGTAGACCCCTTTCAAGTGAAAGAACTTTCCGTTCCAATCGGACGGACCGTCGTGGTTCCAGATCGCTTTGACCACGTCGTACCATTCTTGCGCGAGCGCATAGCGATCGGAGTGCTTCTCCGGCAGATCAATGCCGAAAGCGTCGTACTCGGGCTTGTTCCATCCGGCGACGATGTTAAGGCCGAGGCGCCCGTGTCCAAGTTGATCGGCGGTGGCAAGTTGTTTGGCCGAGACTACGGGATGAATGAACGCGGTGTGAACGGTGGCGAACACGTTGATTTGTTTGGTATTCGCGAGCAAGCCGGTCGCCCAGGTAAGGGTCTCGAGGACGCTGCCGTGGAAATCGGTTTCGCCGCCGTAACCGATCCAGCGCGCGATCGGGAGCAGAAATTCGATCCCGGCTTCGTCGCCAAGCTGCGCCAGACGGATGTTGTTGTCCCACGAATTGACCCAGCGTTCGGAAATCTTCGTAACCGCCATGCCACCCGAGCAATTCGGAGAAAAGAAGCCTAATTTCAGTTTGTTGTTGTTCAGAATCGGGGACTGTTTTGTGCCCATGAAACCTCGATCTTCCCGGATGCGGGATTCAACTCAATCGGCAACCTGCGCATTATGCCTGAAAGTTTGAAATGTTGAAATGTCAGACACAACAAGGCAAGCACCGCCACCCGGGTCAACGGTCACTGGTTTGGCTTCGATTGCGCACCCTCTGACTGTGACTCTAAGGATTTCAGAAATGTAACCAGTTGCCAGCGCTGCTGCTCGGGCAGTTTCGACCAAACCGGCATACCCTTGCGAACGACCCCATTGGTGAGAATCCAGAACAGACTGCCTGGCGCCGCCTGCTTCACTTCATTTCCCAGCAAGGTGGGGCCTTTTCTTGTGCCTTGCGCACTTCCTCCGTGACACTCGGCGCAGTGCCGCTCAAAGAGTTTTCCTCCGACGGCCACGGCTCCCGCATCGCCTTCGAAAGGATCCCTCCGCTGCCTCGCTTTTTCGGGAACTTCCAGAAGCGCGGCGTAGTTGGACAGCCTGACCTTTCCCACCCGGGCCTCTTGCTTGTTCTGTGCGAGAACGTGAATATCTGCGAAGGTGAACCAGCCCCAGATGGCGAGACCTGTAAGGCCGACCTGTAAGGCCCGACGACACGAGGATACGAATATTGTCACCGTCGTGCTCCAAACCACTGCCGCACCATTTCACCGAACCCGGCAAACTCGCGCGATACTCCCCAACGCAACAAAAGGCGATGGCTGTTGTCGTTGAGGCCGAAGCCACTCGAAAGACGAAACGTCCAATCCGACGGAAGATTCCACGCGACTACGGGCGCTAGATAGTGAGATGTGTCGTGCAGACCCGCACTCTGCGCGTTGCCCAAACCGCCGTACATTTCGACTCCAGCGACAAAATTCTCGAGACAGAAATTGCAGTGATTGGGCGAGGCCTTGACTGTGAGCGGACGGCTTGCACCGACGGCGTAAGCGAACTCCCAAGGCTCACTCGGCAATAGGTTCTTGGTGACAATCGGGTTCACGGCGACATTCCAGCCTTTCAATGTGCTCGACAGCAAGAGCTTCATCTCCAATTCGTGTTTGTGTTCCTTCCGCAGCACAGCGTTTGCTTCGGAGAAGCCGGACTCCCCGTCGTGTCCTTCAATCTCCTTCAGAATCTTGTCGGCTCCGCTAATCTGCTCGTACTCGACATAGAACACCGGATTGACGAAGTGCTCGCGCTGCAGCAGGCGAAAGCGGTTCTCCCAGCGAAACCCGGTGAAGACCGTACTGTCGTGGAACGTTGTCTGCCCATCCAGATACAACTCGGTTGTCCACCAGGCGGTGGCGCCGTATTCAAATTCCGCCCAGAAGGCGTGGAAGTCATGGCCGCCGCGTTGCGTGCCGAAGCTCGAAAAATATTCGACGTCCAGACTTCCGGGCTCTTCGAGGTAGTGGTTGTAGGTCACGATATAAGGACTCTCTTGCGCCAAGGCCCGACGAGGCCCGGCACTCAGTGAAACAACAATCAGCAACATGAAAATGCCAGCACGAGACGTCCCGCGGAAACACTCTGTACCAACGAGCACCAGCATCCACTCCTTGTTCGTGATGCAACAATTGTAAAAGTGTTTCTTGCGACAGGGTCGCAACAAGCACTATACTCTCAGCCTAAAGTGACATCCATTGGCTGTCAACGGAAGGCGCAAGATTTCGTCGCAGCTTCTTTGCGATCAGTTGCGACAACTCATGAGGACCCCGAATGCCGCTTCCACAAACGGAAATCCCTGGCCGCTTGCAAACCCAGTTAGCGGAACGCGGGATCCGCATGACCAAGCCGCGCCGGGCCATTCTCGAAGTAATCGAGACCGCCACGAAGCATCTGGATGCCAGCCAGATTCTGCGCAAAGCGCGCGCGCTGGATTCTTCCGTCGATCGCAGCACCGTTTACCGCACCCTCGACCTCCTCAAACGCCAGGGCCTGATCGACGAACTCGACCTCATGCATCTGAACGGCGAAGGCCATTTCTACGAACGCAAACTGGGCCGCGATCATATTCACATGGCCTGTCTCCGCTGCGGAAAAATCACTGAATTCGTAAGCAAGACTTTTGAGTCGCTGAAGAAGCAACTGGAGCGGGATTGCCGCTTTCACATCGTCGTAGCTCGGCTGGAGGTTGGAGGATATTGCTCCGGTTGCCGACACTAAGTAAGGGAACGGCAAACACCATCTGTACAAACACAACAAATCGATATAAAAGGAAAGCGCCGACGCGTCGCTGTGATACCGCAAACGCTAGATTCAGTTTCAGCCGCGGTATGACCATCCTTTTTTTCAGCAGGCTTTCGGCGAGCTGATTGGGCTGTTGGCGGCAGAATTCAACGGAAGTCCCGCGATCGAGTTCATCGATACTTTCCTATATGGGTTCTGGGGCGAAGGTCACACCTGGCCCTTCATCAATACCCCTTTCCCCGATTACCAGACTGCGGAGCGGACGTGGGTCAATATGCTGGAAGTTCAGTTAGAACACTTCACGAAAACCCCGCTGATGACCAATACCCAACCCGACTACAGCCGAGTTGGCAATTCCGAGGTGCTCGACCGCACGGTTCGCAGCAACAACTGGATTCGAAGCGACACCATCTTCATCGAGAATGAACAGATTGAGACCATCAGTAACCGTCCGCCCTGGATCGCCGCGGCGATCGAAGCCGGGATCTCGAGCAAAGCTCCAGATATACTCGCAATGCAGGAAGGGATTTCGCCATCGGACAACATCATCATCCATGTAATGGACGTGGGAGCGAATTACTGGTCGCTCTGGAACTTCCACGACATCAGCGCCAAGAATCTGATGAGTTACTACCAGGCATTTCCAACGTGGTTCGATCGGATCAATCGCAGAATTGGCTACCGCGTAAGACCGTCAATGATCTGGAGCTATGAAGACGACAGCTCCCTGGGGCTGATTGTCGGCTTCGCCAACGATGGCATCGCGGGTGTACCCGGTGTGCTGCGGGTGACGGTGGAGAGCGAAGACGGGAAGCCGCTCAGGAGCGGCTGCTTAGATCCGGGATATCCCCTGCCCGGAAAGGTTCATCAGGCGCAGTTTGTGTTGCCGCGAGGAACAAAATGGAAAGGTTCATCAGGCGCAGTTTGTGTTGCCGCGAGGAACAAAATGGCAGGGATTGCGACTCAAGGCGGAGATCGAAGTGAAGGGGATGCGCTACCCGGTGCAGTGGGCTTGTCACCAAAAACTAAACGATGATGGCTCACTCAGTCTGCGTTCCAACGTCCATCATGGTTCCTAATTGTTGCTGATGTGCTGAACATACGATATAAAGAATCGTCACTGTGCGTGGTGGTACAACGCATGACACCAAGATGCGCGCTAGCGAAGGAAACAATTTGCTCAATGAGGAGCGCCGTCGCGCGATCCTCGAACTGTTGCAACGTGAAAGGCGCGTGCTCGTAGCCGACCTGGCAGAGCAGTTTCACACGTCGCAAGTTACCATCCGGAAAGACTTGGACGTGCTTCATGTGCGCAGGCAGATCCAACGCACACATGGAGGCGCATTGCCTCTACACGATGGTGCCCTCGAAGACCCCTCTCTGCATGAAAAGGAGCGCCTGCACCGGAAGGAGAAGCTTCGCATTGCCTCGGCCGCGGCGCGCCTGGTCTCCGAAGGCCAGGTTGTGATTTTGGATTCAGGCACGACGACCACCGAAATTGCCCGCGCCTTGCGCAATCTGAAAAACCTCACCGTTATCACGAACGGCGTAAATATTGCCGCTGAGCTCTCGAATTCTTCGATCGAGGTGATCCTGACCGGCGGCGTGGTGCGCAAGAATTCCTTCTCGCTGGTGGGTCCTATCGCAGAAGAGACACTTCGCCGACTGAGCGCCGACATACTGTTTCTAGGCGTCGATGGATTCGATGTTGGGTATGGCCTCAGCACACCCAATCTTTTGGAAGCCAAGGTCAATCGAATCATGACCGAAATCGCGAAGCGTACGGTTGCAGTTTGCGATTCCAGCAAGTTCGGCCGCCGCAGCCTCTCTCTCATCGTGCCGCCGACATCCTTGCAGCAAGTCATCACTGATCGAGGCATTCAGAAGTCGGACCTTCAAGCTCTGAAAAACGCCGGCATTGAAGTGACGCTGGTCTGAGCCGGTCCTCGGAGCCGGTCCTCGGGCAAATGAATGCTACCCCTTGGGCGGAGGTGTGCCCGGGGGCGTGCCGCGGCCCCGAGCGTTCCAATGCTGGCGGATAAAGTTAGAAAGCGCACTGCGGTCGCGAAACGCCTCGGTGCCGCCTTCTTTCGTTGTGGAGTAAGCCCCGCCCGGTCGCCTGCGTTACACGGCCTACATCAACAGCCGCAGCGGCCAGTCTCTCCAAAACCATTTTTCCGAAAGCGTCATCGCCAGTTTTCGAGACGAAACCCACCTTGCTCCCGAGCATGGCCAGGTTGTGGGCAAAAATGGCCGAAGAACTGCCCAAGGTGAGAGCGAGGCCGCTGGCCAGCAGTTCACGATCCAGCACAAGGTCTTTTGGTAGACCGTAGAGGATCAAGTCTAGATTGATCTCACCAACCACGCATACGTCCAGCTTCGACACGATTGCCCCTTCCTGAACATTTGCGATATGCGATTGCTACTGCTCGGGCAATGCTTCCAGATTAAGGACTTCGAAAGGTCTTAGTGAAAACGTGTGCGGTTCATCAGCGGCCAGCCGGACCGGCTTCGTATCGCGGTCTTTATCTTTATCTTTGCTCCAGGGGCTGTGCGCCTGGAATGTTCGGGGTGCATGGAGTGGCAACTCGAAGGCCCGCGCGACATCGACGGAATAGGTCTGGGGTTTGTCACTTGGATTGCGGAGCGTAAGGATACCCGCTCTGGGCGACCAGGACGCCCAACCGTAGACTTCAAGTTTGTTCGGGTCTCCGCCAACCCAGTGAGTATCGACTAGAACATCTGCATTGTTGCGTGACCAGTTAGCGGCTTCCGCCAGCGTGTTCCAGTCTTGGTCTGACAATAGCGAATGGGTAATGTACATTTCCTGCAACTGCGTGCCGCTGCCAAAGTAGGAATGGACCTCGTTGGCAAAATCTTTGCCGGGATCGGTATCGAGATGTTCGGCCTGACGCGCATAAATAAGACCGTGCAACATAAGAGAGTTCAGCGGAAATAGCGGCCCTTGCTGCACTACACCGTGGAAGGTTGCGCCATCGCGAAAAGTGATCCAACGCTCGCGCCAGGTACCGACGCCGGCAAAGCTGTGGTCATCGTCGCCTCTCCAAATGGAATCGGCATACTGCAACCAGAAAGGTGAGGGATAGGTTCCGGTCGTGAGATTGATAAAAATAGATGGACTCACGGAACGCCAGTTACTCATGAGGTTGATGGCCGCCTGGAAGTCACTGTCGAATTCGCTTCCAGGCAGCACGCTATTCACATTCCCCGTGCCATCGATCTTAAACTGGTTGATCCCGAAATCGCGAATAAATTTCAAGGTGACTTCATGGAAGCGCGCGTAATACTTAGGGCCCGAGAGAGCGAAGCCGCCTTCGTTCGTTTCCAAGCCCTGCTGGTGGCCGTACTTAAGACGCTCTCCTTTCGCCGGATCGTACCCTCCCCAGGGAGAGAGCCAGACGCCGGGTTCTGCTCCGTACTTCTCCGCTAGAGCCTTGAGAGGAGTGAACCCATTCGGAAATCCGGCACCAAAGCTCCAGAGCGTGTGAGGATCGTCCCAACCGTCGTCGAACAGAAACGAATCCAGCTTTACTCCACGCTTTTGCACTAATTCGCTGCCCAAAGAACGAATTACGTCAAGAGCGGACGCTTCATCATACGGATTGTTGAATCCGATGTCGTACCACGAGTTGTAGTGCAGAAAGGGATGGTAAGGGCGGGCGCGCTCGCGTTCGACGTAGTTCAAGAAACCGCGCCGCATCTGACCTGCGGGGGAGACGCCAATCACGGACGAGTAGGTCACTGTCTGCTCCGCTCGCAAGGGCAATTCGCGGGCGATGGAACATGTCACTTCGTCGTCTTTGATTGCACAGGTAGAAAGAGGATGCTCAAAGCCAAAGAAAGCATTGCCCACGGTTACGGGAGAGCCTTTCACTGTGCCGACCACGCGCGCGGCGGTAGCTTTGAAGTCGAAGAGGTCGACTTCGCGAATCGGCCAATCGCGATGAAGAGCATGGATCGAAATCTCTTGCCGTAAATAGTTGGCGTCATTCCGCAGAACTCCACGCCATGTGACCGATAGACCTTGCGAGTCTTCAAAGCGCATGACGACCTGCTGGCCGGGAGAGTGTTGCGCCGAACGCAAGGCCCCTGGTTCTGGATCCAGAGTCTCGATGCGGGGACCGTCTTTGATACTCATGTCCGAGGATCGAAGGATTGTGCCGTCCTTGAACCTAAGGACAAAGATATTTTGCGATAGCGCAATAATCTTCTCCGCTTCTTGCGCGATGGGGTGCACGATGAGTTCGGACTTGCGAACTGTGCCCTGAGCCAAAGACCACCGCACGGCGAGCATATTGTTTTCCAGGACGATCTGATCGCCGCGAATACTGGCGTGGGCATCGCCGGGGTCCACGTCATAAAGAAGAGTGGACGATGTGTCTGACGCAAGAGCGACTCCGGTCATCGTCATGATCGACAAGGAAAGGATCGCCAAGGCCCGGATCGACAAGCAAACAAGCCGAAGTAGAGCGAACATGGTTGGGTTCCTAGTAAATCTGGAGATGAGCAACAACCCGGTTGATAGCGCCATTTGGACTTGGGTGATCCGGCTGCAGCCCGGCATGCAGCGATGAGAACAGACCCAGCAACTGGGCAAACATAACATCTACAGGGGGCCGGTATTCGTCTTTGAACGTTGCTGGCGCATCCAGCGAGATCACGTAGTCCGCCAGGGATTCGAGTTCCGGAAGATGCTGCGGCGCAACCGCCACCGTGATTCCCGCCAAATGTTTGTCACGTATTTCCCTGAGCAGGTCCAGCTCGTACTTTTGCCGGCGAGGATCGTTTGAGAGGAACTGCGTGAACACCGTGTTCTTGTCCAAAGCCGACATGGGACCGTGCCGGAACCCCAGCACCGACTCCGAGATGGTGTGAGTCTTGCCGGCTGTAAGTTCAAGCAGCTTTAGTGCGGACTCATTCGCAACTGCCGCAAGTGGTCCAGAGCCGAGAAAACAGGCCTTGGAGAAATTCATTTCTGCTATTCGAGAAGCAATATCCGCTGCCTCACGCAGGAACTTGCTCCCCATTTCTCTCGTGCTCGCCAGGATTTCTCGATATCGCTCGATGTTATCGTCATCGAGGTGCGCCAGGCACTGGCCTCCGATCACCATATTGCTGAAGGAACTGGTCATGGCCAGGCCGCGGTCGTTCACCGCGTCGTCGAGGACAAGAGCCAGCATTCGGTCCGCATTCCGAGAACAGAGTTGAGCCATTCGGCCCGCCTGGTTACAAGTGACCACAAGGTGCCGAACATGAGGATAGGTTGCAAGCGCCTTTTCAAGGACGGCGACGCCCTCAGAGCTGTCGCCGGACCGGGAGAAGGAAATCCATACGTACTCACGCCCTTGCAGCACAAGATTGTCCATGTTGGTGAGCAAGTCGGTGCTCGGAATGGCCCACACGGGGCAACACCAGCGCTGGCGCAACAAGTCGGCCACGGCGCGTCCAATGTAGTCGGACGTGCCTGCGCCCACCAGAAATACGCTAGGCGCGGAGAGGTCTTTGGATCCGATTTTCGCTCCGACTCCGGATCGCTTCAGGAAAAAGCTGATTTCCACTTGATGGTGCTGGCATTTTTGGTAAGTTGCCTGCCAAGTGTCGGGCTGCTGCGAGATTTCCCGCGGCGTGTGGCGGATCCCGCGCACGTCCTTTTCCTCGTCAGCTAACTCCAGTAGAGCCTGCAGCGGATTCTGCAAGTATCCTCCTTAAAGGCTTTGTGCGAAACGCGTGACCGTTTCTTTACAATCTCTTACAAAATCTCCGACATTTGTCGATGAAATCGTAGCGAAACAGATAGAAACATTCTACAACTACTCGAAACCATATAGCCAGACGAATTCAGCCTTCGAAAGACCGTAAATTGACAGCGGCAATCGCTTGTCCAACCGTGTACATATGTTCCCACAGGGCCGATTTCCGCCTCCCAACCACACTCCGCGCCCAATATTTTGCCTTGACAAGGGTGGGCCGGTTGGTAAAAGATTACGACCGCAACGATTCGTAATAAAGAGCAATACATCCTGGTGGCTCGCTCGCCAGACACTAGTGGCACCCGAGGGTTCTCATGCGGCTGACCGGACGGATTCTTCTGTTGACATCTTTGTTGATCACCTGGGCGACCTTGGCGCTCGCGCAAGGCAACTACCGTGCGCAATTGCGCGGCACTGTTTCCGACGCGACCGGAGCCCTTGTCCCGAACGCAACCGTCACGATCAAGGACGTAGGCACGAACATTTCCAGTGTGGCGCACACCGACGGCAAAGGCGCATTTTTCTTCACCGGCCTGCGCCCTTCCACCTACAGCGTCACGGCGGAGGCCCCCAGCTTTCGATCGGCGGAGAAAACCGGCGTGGTTCTGGCTGTCGATCAGGAGTCCTCGCTAAACTTCAGCCTGCAAACGGCGGGCACGTCGACCACGGTCAACGTTACGACCACAGCCCCGTTGCTCGATACCGACAACGCCACCCTGGGCACGGACATCACCGGCGAGTACGTGAAGGAACTTCCGCTGGCCAACCGTAATTTCTTTGGCATGACGTTTTTGTCGGCAGGCGTAACCGAGGTAGCCGGGTCGGGCACCAGCGACAATTATCCTTCGGGAACCAACTTCGTTTCGAACGGGCAGCGCAATGCCACCGCCGAGGTGCGACTGGACGGCGCTTTGATCAGCGCGCCGGAGCAGGGAGAAGGCGGCAACTCGAACGTTTACTACGAGCCGCTGGTCGAGAGCGTGCAGGAATTCAAGGTTGAGAACAACAGCTTCTCGGCAGAGTTCGGCAACAACGGCGGCACCGTCGTCAACATGGTAATGAAGAGTGGGACCAACGCTTTTCACGGCACTGGCTGGTATTTTCTGCAACGTCCGGAGGTGAATGCCCGCGATTTTTTCAACCCTGCGCCCATCCCCAAGCCAGATAGCAAGCACGACCAGGGCGGCTTTTCGATCGGCGGCCCGATCCTGAAGAACCGCACGTTTTTCTTTGCCGATTTTGAAAAAGTTCGCAGCGACTCCGCGACCAGCAATGTCGCGTCCGTGCCCACCCTAGCTCAACGAACTGGCAATTTCGCGCCAACGGCTACCGATCCCACTCCCAATTTTATATACGATCCGACGAAGCCCGCCTGCTCCCCATCCGGGACATGCATCAGGCCGCTGGTTCCAGGCAACGTAATACCCGGAAATGAAATTGACCCTATCGGACAGGCGGTCCTCAACCTCTACCCGCAACCAAACGTGCCCCTAGCGGGCGAAATCAATAACTTCAATTTCAACACTCCGGCCCATTCACCGGGCTACCAGTTCGACATCAAGGTCGACCACAAGATCAGCGACAGCCAGAGTATCAACGCTCGCTATAGCCGGGGATCGTCCAATTTTTATACTTCCCAAATCCTGGGCGACGGCTTTGACAATGACGGAATCAAGAGCGCTCCGACGCTGGCGCAAAACGGGTCATTTGAATACACCTGGACGATCAACCCACGGATCATCTGGACAAATCACGCGTCAATCGACCGCGTGCACGAAGTGGAGACACCCGGCGTGCCCACGATTTCCAGCTTCAACGCTTCGTTGCCGAGCGGCGTCCAGGGATTGCCCGCGGTGCTGCAACAGGCCAACGGAGTCGACCGAATGCCGGCGTTCTACATGGTGGGGGCGTCGTCATGGACAAATCTTTTCGATCAGTGCTGCCTGAACACGACCTTTGCTCACACACTAGCCAGCTTTTCATCTCAGCTCGTGATCTCCAAGGGCTCGCACTTGATGAAGTTCGGGGGGGAGCAAAGACTTTTCTACAATAACTTCTTTCAGCCCCCGAGCCCGACTGGTGCTTTCAACTTCACCGATTTCGTCACCTCGCCGACCCCGCTAAGCAACACCGATTCATCGGGGAATCAGACCGGGAACCCATTTGCCAGCCTTCTTTTTGGTTATGCCGACAACGTCAACCCTTTCCCGAATCAACCGACTGCCCTCATTGTCTATCCCTCGGTGGCCAACCGATCGGCAGAGACGGGATTTTATTTTCAGGATGACTGGAAAGTGACCTCGAAGCTCACGGTAAATCTGGGCGTACGTTACCAGTGGAGCACGCCCTACAACGAGCGCCACAATCGAATCGAATTCAGCAACTTCGCCGCCGACACCGGCGTCAATCTTCCGCTGAACTTTGTCCCATCGGGCGCGCCATTGGGTACAAACAGTGCCCAGGGGATACTGCAATCGGCCGGGGTCAACATTCCCTCGTCCGAAGAGTTGCTCGGCACTACTCAGTTCCCCACCTCCAGCCACAGGAGCGTTCCCGTTTACCGTAAAGACGTTGGACCGAGACTAGGATTCGCTTACGCCCTCGATTCGAAGACAGTCGTGCGCGGCGGGGCCGGTGTCTATTTTGGAATGAGCCCAGCGACAAACTTCCAGTATCCGGGTACAGCCTTCCTCAAGACGGCAACCATATTCTTTACCCAGGACAATTTTGCCACTCGATCCGCAACCCTGGAAAATCCGTTTCCAAGTGGGTTTACTGGTCCGCAGGGAAAGCAGTACGGCGCGCTGGCGAATTGGGGATACGGCAACAACAACGACCTGGGCACGACCGCGGCGCGAGACGCCAATATCTACCAGTGGAATCTTGGAATCCAGCGGGAGTTGCCGAGCCAGATCGTCTTAGGTGTGGATTACTCAGCAAACCGGAGCACTAATCTGCCATGGTCCGGCACGAATAATCGAGACTTCATCCCGTCGGCTTTGCTGGCGAAGATCACGGCGGCGGTAACTCCAACCGATCCGGACTGCCTCATAAAAGCCTGCGTGACCAAGTTTCTCCAGACGATGGTTGGCAACCCGTTCTCACCGCTATTCAGCGCCCCTTGCAGCCCAACCCCCTCCAATCCCTGTTTCAACGAGCCCGATTCCAACTATGGCAATCCGACCATCGCATTAGGAAATCTGCTCAACTCCTATCCGCAGTTTAACGGCGACTTCGGGGGCCTGACGCTGGAAAAAGCCAGTTCCTGGTATCACGCGATGCAGATTCGCTTCCAGAAGCGCACTTCGCACCACATCAGTTTCGAGGGCAGTTACACGGTGTCAAAGTCAACCGACACTTCCTCCGCTGGCCGGAACAACTTCATTGGGACGCTCTCGAGCGGACAGCCTCAACAACTGGACCGCCTGAATCTGGAGCACAGCATCAGCGCCAACGATACGCCGCAGCGTCTGGCGGTCGCCGTCGTCGTCGACATGCCGATCGGCCGCAAGCAATGGATTGGCGGCAATATGAACCGCATTCTCGACGCGGCCGTCGGAGGCTGGTCGATTGCCACGTTGATCACCGAACAATCGGGTCAACCCATGGCGATCTCTCTGGCCAGCCCACAACTGGCGAATGGCAGCCAGCGTCCCAACGTCTCGTGCAACCAACCCAGGTCTGGGCTCAGCATGAATGACGTAGCCCTGCACTTGGCCGAGAACTCGGCGGCCGCAGGCCAAAACAAATCGCTCCCCTTCCCTTTCTTTAATCCGAACTGCTTTGCCAGCCCAGGCGACCAGACCCCAGGCAATGCTCCGCGCTATTTTTCCAACTTACGCACCGATGGCATCCACAACGTCGATCTGAATCTCTATAAGTCGTTCGTGCCCAAGGAAGGCATGAGGCTGGAAGTGCGCGCGGAAATGTTCAACTTCTTCAATCATCCGCGCTTCGGGCAACCGGCTTCAGGGGTGCTGGACCCCGCGTTCGGGACGGTTAGCAGCGACGCGGCTGGGGAAATACCGCGGACTTTCCAGTTCGGTCTCCGGTTTGAGTTCTAAAGTGCGGCTCAATGTCGGGTGACAACATTGGCTAGCCAGGACCCGATCTGATGGTCACGCGGTAAAGGGATGCCTCAATGTCTACTGGTCCGTTTCGGTACTTCATCGTATGTCTGTTCTCGGCCATGTTCGTAGTTTCACTGCATGGACAAGTTCGATTGGCCGCGCCGTCCTATCAAGACCCGGGATCGCCGCAATGGTCGGGCTGGCAGGCCCCTGGGCCCCATGCAGTGGGGATCATGATCGTCAACCTCAACAACGGGGACGACGAACGTTACTACGCCAGCGTGGACCAAGCGATTCAGGCAACGCGTAAAAAAGGAATCTTCGTTCTCGGCTACACCTACACCGGCTACGGAAAGCGTGACCCGAAACTTATTCGCAGCAGGATTGATGCCGTGTACCATAACTACCTCGTGGATGGCATTTTTTTTGACGAGGCTCCGAACGACTGCAACGCAAGCACTCCCTACTTCCCTACCGCGTTTCTCTATTACCAGCAACTGACCAACTACGTGCGCGAGAAGGCGGGGGCGCGAATCACCGTGCTCAATCCGGGCACATACAGCCCGAGTGACTGCTGGATGGGAATCACAAACATTTTGATGAACTGGGAAGATCAGGGGCTGCAAAGCTACCGCGACAACTATGTGGACTTTGCCTGGGTACACAAGTATCCACCCGATCGCTTCTGGCACATCGTATACGGGATGCCCGCCGACCAACTGACGGCAGCGTTTGATCTCGCCAAACAGCGCAACGCGGGTTGGGTGTACTTCACGAACCAAACGGGGAACCCATACGCGGGTCCGCCCGCTTACTGGAAGGCCGAGGCATCCGGC
>JAYUJG010000067.1:0-2616 GCA_043765355.1 Acidobacteriaceae bacterium
GCGGCACAGCTATCGCGAGCTTACGTCAACGATGGGGGCGATATTGCGTTGCATCTTGGGCCCGGCGAGAGCTTTGTTGCGGGAATGGTTGAGAATCCGGATCGACCGGCCACCCCGACGAATCCCACGTCTCAAATGCGAGATGTGAGGCACCTTCGTTTGAATTTGTTTGGGACTACTACGATTCACTCCGGCGACCCGATTCGTGGGATCGCTACCAGCGGCTGGCGCGGGCGCAGTTTTTCTTTGGGGATTGCGGACGCGGTTACCGTGCTCGCCGAAACGGCGGCGATGGCCGATGCCGCGGCTACTGTAGTGGCGAATGCTGTGGACTTGCCGGGACATCCGAATGTCGTCCGTGCTCCAGCGTCGGAGCTTGCGCCCGACAGCGATCTGGGCGCGCGGCTTGTGACTCAAGCGGTTGGCGAGCTTACAATTCGCGAGATCCGTCAGGCGCTGGAATCGGGAGTTCGTATGGCGAGCTATCTTCACGGCCTCGGGCTGATTCGCGCGGCCGCTCTCACTTTGCAGGGCGAGGCGCGCGTCGTTGGCACTGAAGATTATTCCCGTGTAGATATTTCATTGCAGGACAGGAGCCTGATTCATGCCTGAAGTTAAAATTCGCAAGCGCGTGCTTATCGTCGAAGAGATTTACCACGAAGGCGGGCCGGTCGCGGACAAGCCGCACCGTCGGGCGGCGGCGCTGGTAGTCATCGAAAACCCCTATGCAGGCAGGTATGTCGAAAAGATCGAAGGATTTATGGACGACTTGAAACCGCTTGGGTTGGAAATGTCGGGGTCGCTGGTGGCGGCGCTCGGCGGCGACCCTACAATCATTGAGGGTTATGGCAAGGGAGCGATTGTTGGATCTGCGGGTGAGATTGAACACGGCGCCCTCTGGCACGCCCCCGGCGGTTATGCCATGCGCGAATTGCTCGGGGACGCGAAGGCGATTGTTGCTTCGACCAAGAAAGTTGGCGCACCGGGAACACGCCTCGACGTCCCCATCACTCATATCAACGCCTCCTACGTGCGCAGTCATTTCGACGCGATGGAGGTGGGGATTGCAGACGCTCCGCGCGCCGACGAACTCCTGCTTGCGCTCGTGATGACAACTGGCGCGCGGGTGCACGCTCGCGTCGGCGGATTGAAGGCGTCGGAGATCAAGGGAGAGGACGGGCTGCGATGACGGGCGTCATGTACGCGAAAATCAGAAAGATCGCGACGTTCGTCGAAGAGACTGCGACCGAGATGGGACGCGTGATTGATCCGCCGACGCGGCGCGCGGCTGCGGTTGCGGTGATTGAGAATCCGTTCGCCGGAAAGTATGTTGAAGATCTTTCGGAATTGATGGCGATTGGCGAAGAACTTGGCGAGTTGCTGACCGCGCGTGCGGTGGCCGCGCTCGGGATCGCGGGACCGTCAGCAGAGAGTTACGGGAAGGCGGCGGCCGTTGGCGAGAACGGCGAACTTGAGCACGCCGCGGCGATCTTGCATCCGAAGCTGGGCACGCCGGTGCGACGCGTTCTGGGAAAAGGGGCGGCGCTTATTCCGTCGTCGAAAAAACGCGGCGGGCTTGGACTGGTGCTCGATATTCCGCTGGGACACAAGGATGCGGCGTTTGTTCGCAGCCACTTTGATGGCATGGAAGTGCGGATCAGCGACGCTCCGCGCCCGAACGAAATTATAGTGGCGATTGCGGTCACCGATAGCGGTCGTCCATTGGCTCGGGTTGGAGGATTGTCCAAGGATCAGATCAAGGGCGAGGACGGGCTGCGATGATGGCAGCCGACTAGCAAGCTCTTTTACCAGAGGGGACACAGAGGACACAGGGGGAGACACGAAAACTCGGATGACTTATCAACACCTTTGCCGGTTATTTGTCGCGAGCTTCATCTTCTGCTCGCTTTTTCTTCATTCTCAAACTGCTACCGCCAAAGAGTACGCGGATACGATCATCGCTGGTGGGATTGTTGTGACCATGGACGGATCGCGCCATGTCTACGGCAATGGAGCCGTTGCGTTGATTGGCGACACGATTGTCGCGGTTGGGCCTCGTGCGGAAATCGAGGCGCGATACCAGAGCGGGCAGATCATCGACGCGACCAACGCACTCGTGCTCCCGGGATTTATCAACGGGCACACTCATGTCCCAATGACTTTATTTCGCGGGCTGCACGACGATGTGACTCTCAGCGAATGGCTCTACAAATACATCTTCCCCGCCGAAGCGAAGAACGTGAACGAAGAATTCGTCCGCTGGGGGACGCGACTGGCAGCAGCGGAACAGATTCGTTCGGGCGTGACTACGTTCGCCGACATGTACTACTTCGAAGACGCGGTGGCGGAAGAAACCAAAGCGGCGGGAATGCGCGGCGTGCTGGGCGAAACATTCATCGATTTTCCTGCTCCCGACAACAAGAACGAAGCGGCGATGCTGGCCTACACCGAGACATTCCTGAAGAAGTGGCAGGGCGATCCGCTCATCCACGCGGCGGTGGCTCCACATTCGATTTACACCTGCTCGCAGAAGACGCTACAAGATGCCTCTGCGCTGGCGCGGAAATATCATGCGCCCATCCTGATTCACACGGCTGAGATGAAGAAGGAGTGGGA
>JAYUJG010000068.1:0-2685 GCA_043765355.1 Acidobacteriaceae bacterium
ACTTCGGCAATGGAAGTGGCGCTGGGAGTGTTCACCGTGAAGGTCGCACCGTGGGTCACGCTTGCGGGTGCACTCGTGATCACCGGCCGCGCACGGAAGTAGTACCACGGGAAGTAGCGTTCGTGAGGCGTGTTCTCGCCCGACTTCCATCCCCCATTGATGTCCTGATCGCCACCCATGAGAATGCTGCCATCGGCGAGCAGGATCGCACTGGAATGATAACCGCGCGAGTATTTCATGACCGCGCACGGTACCCATCCCGCAGCGAGGTTCTTGGTGTCCAGAATCTCCGCCGGTCCGCCTGTGTTGGGAATGCCACCGGCAAGAAACACCCGCGAATCTGGCATCAGGACCGTGTTCACCTGGTGGGCGCGAGGCTGGTTCAGGTTGGGCAACGCCTTCCATGCAGGCACGGCATCCGAGAGATCGATCATTTCTGAGGTCTGCGGTGCGTTCGGCAGAATATCTCCGCCAGCAATCAGGACGCGAGGTTTGTAGTCCGGCGGCAGCAAGGGCAAGATCACCGACGTACCCTTTTCGCCACTGCTGCTGCGGTTGCCTGCGAGTGTGGGCCACGTCTTGGCAGGATCATCCACAGGAGCCAGCGGATCAAAGCGCCGCGAAATTCCGCGCGGCCCAGCGATGAACAATTCACCGTTGGGCATCACATACGTCCAGGGGTAGTAGAGGTAGTCGAACGTGGCGGGCAACGCAATCTCCGGATCCCATGTGCCGGTGCTGGGCTCGTAGACCTCGATCGATCTAGAGACGATTTGGCTGGGCGTGCCGCCCAGGATGGTGAGGGCTTTGCCATTGGCCAGGGTCAGCGTGGTGGAATAGAAACGCTGTTCCGCCGTGGACGCAACTCTCGACCACATTAGGGTGCTGGGATCGAACAGATAGGATTCGCGCGGTGTGAAGCCGCCATGAATCAGCAGTGTGCCTTGCGGGGTGTCGAGGAAAGCATGTTCCGCCGACCACAGGTTGGCCAATCCGCGATCGCCAGGAGGAGAGGTTACGTTGAAAGGTTGGTTCGCCGGAACGGAGAAGGCGCCTGCGAGAGTTGAGTAGTCCCAAATCCGGCTAATGTCGTCGCGCGCGTCGCCGTAGCCCCAGTACAAAACCTTGTCAGTCTTTGGAAGCAGACAGGCGTGCATAAAGGTTACCGACGGGCTTCCGGCTACTTCTTCCCACTTGCCGCAATCCAGGGACTCGCAGTGCTTGGGGTCGATCGCAGGACAATCGTTGTCACCGTGATCCAAGGGAAGACCGGTTTCATGAGCCAGCCGCTTGGCCTGCTCGGGAGTCAGCCACAGGGTCTGCCGCGAACGCACCAAGCCGGCGAGACCCGCCATCATGTGCATCTCGACGTGGCAGTGGACGAGAAAGTCCCCGCGCACGTGATACTTCTTCGCGTGTTTGGGCCGGCATTCCGGGTCCTGGGCCTCCGCGATGTCCGGGGGCAACAGCAATACCGGCGGCGCGGTTGTCTCCACAACAAAGGATTCTGCTGGACCAAGACTGCGGCCATCGTAAGCTTCCCCAGCAAAGTGCCAGCGTTGCCCATGGGTGTGGAAGTTATGCCACATCATGCCCAGATCCAAATTGAAAACATACCAGCGAATTTTCTGCCCCGCCTCTGCCAGGATGGTCGGTGTATTTCCGACAAAGGAACGACCGTTCAGACAGAATGACGGCAGTCCTCCGCCATCTTCCGTGACCGTGTGGACGTTGTTGTTGCCGTTGTTCCAATGGACTTTGCCGCCGGGACCGACTTTGGCTTCGGCGGGAACAAACTTCATGTCGAGCGGGTTGGTGTCGTCAATCGTGACAACGGTCAGCATGGCCTCGCCCATGGCAACCGTAACCTTCCCTAACATCTGGGTGTGGATGTTGCAGTGATAATCGAATGTCCCTTCCGTTCCGAATGTCGCCTCAAAGAAGCCGTTCAACGCGATGGGCCCGCTGTCGAAAGCCGGCGTCCCGCTCGCTCCTTGCATGTAGTGCAGGAAGAGCGGGACGTGCAAGGGCTTCTCGGGATCAGGACACGGATACACACCGGGAAGATGAAGGTACTCCTCCCAGTCGATTTGCCTGCCTTCGAACTCGACCGGACGCATGGGTAAGGGGCTGTGCCCTCCGCCTTCGTGACCGGCGCCTCCGAGCACGGGCATCGGCATATTCATTGGCATGCCATCGGTCTCTGCGGGCATCCCGGCCGCTTGGTCTGCCGGTTCCGACGGCAGGTGTTTGCGCAGCTCGCGCAGCAACTCTTCTACCTCAGGCGGCAACTTCATTCGCGGAGGCGGGTCGCAGTCGTCTTTGCGTAGTACGATCACGCCGCCGAGCAATCCACGATTGACGTTGGCGCCGATATTCTGGAAGTGGTCGTGAAACGGCCAGGCACCAATCATCTTATCGGTCACGTCGAACGTGTACGTCCAGTGCTGGCCGGGGCAGATCTCGTCGGATCGGCGGCCATCGGTGGACTGAGTACCAAACGGCCACGAACCGTCCGAGTCAATTCCATACTGCAAGCCATGGAGGTGAAAACTGTGCGGCCCGCTGTCCGCGTTGACGACGTGGATCTTGAGTCGCTCCCCGGGGTAAGCGTAGATCACTGTGCCCGGTACGCGACGGTGGTATGGAGGCTCGTTGATGTCAGCCAGAACGATCTTGTCAGGT
>JAYUJG010000069.1:0-5936 GCA_043765355.1 Acidobacteriaceae bacterium
TTCGCGTAACTCCATGATTCTAAAAGACCGCCTGTGGAGGGGGCCTTGCCGACCGCCCAGACTCGAACGTGCTTAGAACCCACAGCGATCCCTTGGCGATTCCCCCCTTTCTTGGACGAAGTCAGTTGGCCCACGAACCGCCCACGAACCCTCGATTGACCCAACACCAGAACTGTGTTTAACTTCCTTCATTCGGGGCTGGCTCAACGCAAGTAGTACGGAAAGCGCAGTAAAAATTCCGGGGCGTGAGACCGAGGTGCGTTATGAAGTCCAGCTCGTTTGCCATTCTTGCAGGATCCCTTCTTGCTTTAACCCTAACTCTTACCCTCAGCGCCAGTGCGCGTGAGATGGTGCTGCCTGCCGGTACTCTTCTTAAATGCACCATGGACGAACCTAACCTTTCTTCCGCCACGATTGCAGTCGGCGATCCCGTGCTTTGTAAACTGCACTCGGTCACTGAATTCGGACAGCAGGCATTTCCGCGTGGCAGCTATCTGGTCGGCCATCTGGAATCGGCTCAAGACCCGGGACATTTCTGGGGCAAAGGCTACATGAAGCTGATGTTCGATCGCATTGGCATGCCGCAAGGCGACATGCCGCTCGATGCGAAAGTCATCGCTACTCGCGGTTACAAGGTCGACCGAGATGGCGACATCCGGGGCAAAGGACATGCCCGGCGCGACATCGTCGAATGGCTGCTGCCGCCGCTCTGGCCCTGGAAGATCATCATGCTGCCCGCGCGCGGGCCTCGTCCAACGCTGAAGGGCGAGAGCCAGCTCACGCTGCGGCTGATGGACGATGTGCAGATCCCGCAAGCCCAGGCTAGCAACGGGCCAGATTGGCATTTCTTCGGACGTCCGGAAGTGCAGCGCGATAACGATTATCAACAGCCCTACCAAGGGTCCAACCAAGGTTCATACCAGGGCGCGAGCGCCAGACAGCGAGACAATTCCGCCCCGCAACTGGCCGTGCGCAACATGGTCGTGACTTCCAGCGAGCCGCCAACAGTCGAGGAGATTCCTCAGGTCACTTACGCCAACTACATCTCCAGGGATGCAGTCGGCGGTGGTGGCGCGATGCCGCAATCACCTTTGATATCGGCATCGGCGCCCGGAGTTCCAGTGTTTGTGCTGAAGACGGGGATGGTTCTGGAGGTGGGCAATTACACCTATCAGGACGGCCGCGTCAGCTACGAGCTCGCCAGTGGCGGAAACGGCGTGATCGGTACGGACGAAGTGGACTGGAACACGACGTATCAGGTGAACAGCCAACGCGGCGTGCGGATGCTGCTGCGTGGCGGACATCCGAGCGCAGCGGGGTTCTAGAAAGCAATCGCCAATCAGCCGTCAGCGAATGCTGGCGGCTCTTTTTATTTTGCGACAGACTGGATCGACCGGCAATCCAACCAGCAATAGATCCTTTCCTATGAGGTCGTCATGTCCAAAGTCAACATTGCTGAAAAATTCGCCGGGATTACCGAGTATGAGTCCCCGCGGATTGCCGCCGAGCTCAATGGGCAGCAGGTCAAGCTGGTCAAGCTCAATAGCGAGTTCGTGTTTCATCATCACGAGATCGAAGACGAGCTATTTCTCGTGGTGAAAGGGCGCCTCCGCATGGATTTTTGCGACCGGCATGAGTGGGTCGAAGAAGGCGAGTTTATTGTCGTGCCGCGGGGCGTGGAACATCGTCCGGTGGCCGAGCAGGAATGCTGGATCGTTTTGTTTGAGCCGGCATCCACGCTGAATACCGGCAATGTTGAGGACGCGCGGACGCTGCGTGAGCTACAGCGGATTTAGCTTCTTGCAACCGCGCCGACACCTGGTCAGCAGTCTCCAAGCGTGCTGCGACCAATCCTGATCGACTGGCATCTACTCTCCAGCATGGAAATTACCGTTTACTCCGCCCCCTGGTGTCCCGATTGCCGCGTGGCCAAGCGCTTTCTTGACGAGCATAAGCTCCCCTACAGCGACATCAACATCGAGACGACTCCGGGCGCCGCGGAGGAAGTTGTGAAACGGACTGGTAAGCGCGCGATCCCGCAGTTTGTGATCGATGGAGAGTGGGTTCAGCCCTATCGCCCCGGCGAAGGCTTCCTCTACGACGAGATGGCCAAGCGCCTGGGAATCGAGCTGTAGAGACGCATCGCTGATCCCTGCCTTCGGTTACCTTAGCCCTGTTTCGATCCCGACTTCTGTACCCTAGCTGGCTTGGCTCTCATGCCTCAGGATAGGAGTGCTCCCGGGATACTCCCTCCTCACCGGGCCTGACGGCTCATGTTCAATACCGATAACAGGGAAACCGAACTGGTCGAGACTTGGCAGCGCTTTGTGCAGGGGCTGCTGGGCGTGCTGGCGCTGGTGGGCGCTGGAGTGATGGCACATTACTATGCCCCTCCAGAGACCGACAGCCTCGCGCAGCAGGTGCATCAACTCTCGTCGCAAGTGGCCGATCTGGAGCGGCAGCAGTCCTTTTCGGCTGCTGCTGTGGACGACGCCCGCGACTCGGTAGCCTACATCTATGGGATCTATCACGTCTCCGGCCAGGCGCGCAGTTTTCGCGCTCGCGTGGCGGGAACGGGATTTGTCGTAGCACCTGGCCTCTTGGCGACCAATCGCCATGTGGCAGAGCCTTGGTACGGAGACCGCGAAGTGTCCGTAGCGCTGCGCAAGGGCGGAACGCCGGTGCTCGAGACTTTAGAGGCATATTTCCCGGGTTCGCCCCTTCCCGTCAAGCTGGAGACCGCTGCGGTTGCTACCCACGGGGATCTGGCCGTACTACGCCTGGAAGACACGGCTTTCACCCGGAAGCTGCGCCCTTTGACGCTGTCTCAGACGCCACCGCATGTGGGCGAGTCGGTGAGCGTACTGGCTTATCCCATGGGAGTCACGGGGATGGTGGCCAAGTCGCCGGCGGTGGTTTACGAGCGGCTGTCCGCGCATCCCGATGATGCCGACACGGCCAGAGAACTGGCAGCATTGTCGTTGATCCGCCCTTCGGCGACGTTTGGACACATTGGCGATGTAACCGGCGACAAGCTGATCTATGACGCTCCTACGGCTCGCGGAGGCAGTGGCGGGCCGGTGCTGAACCTGCATGGCGAAGTCGTCGGCATCAACTCCGCTTACATCGACGGCTTCTCGGGTGGAACGCTCGGGATCACGGCTGGCGAGTTGCGTCCTCTGATGGAAACAGCCAGGCATGCGGGTCTGGTGACGGCCGCGGCGATTCGCTAGGCACGGGATTCAGTTCTCTGTTCTCTGTTCTCAGTCTTCAGTCTTCAGTCGTCAGTTTTCAGCCGCGCCCCACTGACAAACTTTCCGGCAATCAGGTACATTTTAGGGGGCCGATTTGAGTAGTCGTCGGGCTTCGGGCTGTTCTTAGCTGGATTACGCCCTTATATTCCCAGGTTAGCGCCCACAGAACGGGCGCGAACCTGGGGCGCCATCAGCCAGGAAAGCACGGGACTCTTAACGGACGAACTCTCCGCTCGTGAATTCATAGAGATCCGACTATGGCAAAAAACTTTCTTCTTGCATTAGCTCTACTGAGTCTGGCCTTGGCTGGCGGTTGCGCCAAAGGCGGCAACGGCGCGGGCAATGGAATCGTCATTCACGTAAGCGATGGGAACCTTCCCGTGATCTACGCGACCGCGTCCGTGACGTTTACCGCCATGGTGAGCGGCACCTCGAACCCGGCGGTAGCCTGGTCACTGAGTGGCACCGCTTGCACGGGCAATCCAAATCCGTGCGGGATGATCGACGCCAACAGCGGTGTCTATCAGGCGCCTGCGGCGGTGCCGAATCCGCCGAGCGTCACCGTCACCGCAACTTCCCGGGCCGACTCGACGGCAAGGGGTGCGCTGGGGTTCAACATCGTGCCCGTAACGGTGTCTGTAACACCCTCGCCGGTCGAAGTAGGGCATGGGTTGGTGCAACAATTTACTGCGGTCGCGTCGCCCGACAACGCTCCGCAGACGTTCACCTGGACGTGCACCGTGGGTGGCGGGGCATGCGCTAATTTTGCTTCAAGTACATCGGGAGTCGCCGTATACACCGCGCAGGAGGCTCCCTGCGGCAACGGCTGTGTCACCGTGTCGGCGGTTTCGACGGTCGATCCGGCGGGCTGCGCCGACCCAACCGACTGTACCATCGCCAAAGTCTCGGTTGTGGCCTCGCGGCTGGTCGCCGGAAGCTACGCACTGCGTTTTTCCGGCTTTGACGCCAGTAACAACCCCAGGGCTGTGGCGGGCACGATCACGGTGGCTGGCAACGGCACGATTTCGGGAGTGGAAGACCTACTGACTTCGAGCGGCCCCGCCCAGCACATGATTACTGGCGGCTCCTATACTCCGAGCGTCCTCAACGACAACAACACCAATAACGCCGGCACGCTCAAGCTAACGACCGGGGCCTTCCCGGATCAATACCAGGTGGTTCTCGACGCGATGGGAGACTTCCAGTTGCTGGAGGCGGACGGGAACGGCAAGGGTTCAGGCGTAATGCAGAAATCGGCGATGAACCAGTTCAACGCCGCAGCGCAAACATTTGTATTCGGATTCACGGGCGTAGACTCGCACGGGATGCGGGTTGGCTTTGCCGGGTTGTTGCCGCTGGACGGCGTCGGTGCCATCAAGACCGGAGCGATGCTTGACTCCAACGACAATGGCACGGCGATGAACAGCCCCGCCGGGGGCTCCTACAAGCTCGACTTAGCCATCGACGGGTTGTGGCACATGACGGTGACGACCGCCACGACCCAGCATTTTGATTTCTTTGTCGCCGGCGGGCAAACGTCGAAGGTCCCCAACCCGCTGACGCTTTACGCCATTTCCACCGATCCGGTCGATGCAACTCATCCCGCGCTTTCGGGAGCGATGGAGTTTCAGGATCCGAATACCACATACGACCAGACTGCCCTGAATGCGTTCGCGGTTTCCAATCTCACCGGTTTAGACACCGGCTCGAACACAATGGTGTCGCTCGTATTAGCGGCGGGGAGTAGTAACGGCAACATCAGCGGAAGTTTTGACGCCAACAATGCGGGCACGATCGTGGCGGCGCAGAGCTTCGCTTGCACCTACACGAGCGGCACGAGTGGACGTTACGTTATAACGCTGCTCGGCAACGGCAGCATCTGCACGGCTCCAGCGCTGCCGTTTGTGTTCTACGCCAGCGGCGCGAATCGCGGGTTCCTGCTGGATCAGTCGAGCCCTGCAGTGATGACCGGGGCGATGGACCCACAAGACACCAGCGTGATTGCTCCAACGCAGTTGCCGGGCACCTACGCCGCAGTTACGGAGAGCGGCGCCACGAGCGGGGTTAGCCCGACTGCCGCGAATCTGCTGCTGACTTCGACGGGCAACCAGACCTTCAGAGTGGCGGGCACGCAGTATCCGGGAGCGCAGACGGTGACCGGCACGTACAATCTGTCGTTTAACGGCACTGGCCCCATCACACTGACCGCGCCGGCGGCCAGTTACGTCTTTTATGCGGTGGATGCGACCCATCTTGAGATGATCGATGTGGAAGCAGCGGTTACGAACGCGGCGGTGGTTTTCGCGCAACAGTAAGGGCGATTCGCCAGAGTGCGTTTCGCCTTGAACTTCGCGGTCCGGCTCAGCTTCCAATCCAGCCCGGTTCGCGAACGTGCTCTTCTTCGAGTCGGCGCAGACGCGCAGCCATGATGTTCGGCCTTCCCAGATATCCGACAATGCGTTTTGGATTCGCGCGGTCCACCACCGGCAGACGTCCCACATCGTAGCGCAGCATCTTGTCACTGGCTTCGGACAGGGTCTCGTCCGGATACGTCACCACCAGCTTCGCCGTGCCGCATTCGAATACGGTGGCGACGCCGCTTGGTTCGCGGTCGAGAGCGCGCAGGACGTCGCCTCGCGTGATGATCCCCTCCAGATGTCCGTTACCCTTTGCATTCACCAC
>JAYUJG010000070.1:0-1852 GCA_043765355.1 Acidobacteriaceae bacterium
CGAAGGCGGCTCGACGTGCCGGCGGGAATTTGCCCCCCGCCGATCGGGCGATGCCAGCAGGCCTTGCAGCCGACCCACGAAAGTGCGCCAGTGATACCCAGCCTGACGGGGTTTGCACTGAATCGCATACACAAAGGTTCCGCCTAGCGCGCGGATGAGGGAACGGGCCGCGACCTTCCAGAGGCGATGCTGCCGCAGAACCCGCCCGAAGCCCCGACCGTAAGCCGACGCGCGCCTGAGTGTCGCCACGTCATACGCATCCACCTTGCTAGGGTGATATGCCTCCAGTTCCGGAAAATATTGGATCCGAGAACCGGCATCTATGGAACGAATCAAGTAATCGGTTTCTTCTCCCGAGCCCCACTTCGTGCCGCTGCCGACGCCGAGGGTTTCGTCGAATTTGCCCACCCTGTCGCTCACAGTCTTGCGGAGGAAAATCGTGAACGAAACGGCGGACTCGAAGACCGTATCGCGCGTGACCGGCGCGGTGCTGTCGCCCCACCGTCCGAACGAGTTCCCGGTATCGGGGTCGCGCGCACGTCCGGTACACCCGTCCAATTGCGGCTGCCCATTCAGGAGTTGGGCTACGGTTTCAAGAAACTCTTTGGGATACCAGCAGTCGTCATCCGGAAATGCGATGACATCTCCCGTGACGCGCTGCAGTCCGGCGTTGCGTGCCTTCGAAAGGCCGGGGGAACAGGTGAGATGGATCATCGTCATTTCCGCGCTGTACTCGCTCACAAGCGGTGCCAGACGATCGTCACCATTCTGGTCAACAATAACCACCTCGAAATTCTTGCAGGTTTGTTCCCGAAGGGAGGAAAACAGCCTTCTTAGAGGGTCAATCCGGCCAAGCGTCGCGACAATCAGCGAAAAACGGAGAGCATCCTCGGCCATTGAATTTTCCTTTAGTTGCGAGGAGTGCTGGCGGCGGTCTGAGGCTTCACCCGCTTGCCGTTCGATACGTCCATCCAATAGGCAAGGTCACGTCCTAGCAGTTGAGACATTAGCATGATCTCATCGCGGAATGCATTGACAAGCTCAGCGTGAAACTCCGGGCGGAACGGGGCGCGTCGCTGAGGCCGTGTGAAGGCGGACAGCAACCGATGGCGGATCATGCGCAGGCCGAGACGCCGCAATATGGGACGCAACAGCCTGACGATACCTCCAGCCCACTTGGGCGGCTGCATGATGAATTGGGCAACTCGACCTGAGCGGTGCGCGCCTGCCGCATTGATGACTGGAAACTCGGTGCGGCCATCCGCTGGCAGGCCCAGGAAGCGGAGCACGCCCTCATAGCAGGCTTGTGTATCCGCAGCGAAGTCATCGAACAGGATGATATGGCGTTGCGTCTCGGGAACGCGATCCATGAAACGCTTGAGCTGGGTGCCGAGGCTGGCAATTGACCTATAATCCAGCCGGATGCGTACTCTGGGGTCGGGGCTGAGCAATCGTTCGCTCCGCAGCCGCCAGGCGGTCTCGAAATCCTTAACTGGCTCCTGAAAATAATAGACTTCCGTGGTGTGCATCGCACGGGCGAGGTCAATGGGGTTGCGGAGCATGCAGATAAACTTGGCATCCGGCGCAAATGCGAGAATCCGCTCAACGGCGACCGCGGACCAAAGATAAGTCGTCGAGCCTTCGCCGATGATAAGATGGTGATCCGTAGCGCCAGCGAACAGCCGCATATATTCTTCCATCGAGCGCGGTAAGTCATTCACTTGGTCGCCCCAAGGCAGCGGGATGTCGGACGACCAGAAAAACGGTTCCTTGCCCGCGCAAATGAATATGTCCGGGTGCTCCGCCAGATAGGCCACCAATGCGGTCGTGCCACACTTGGGTGCGCCAATAA
>JAYUJG010000071.1:0-4234 GCA_043765355.1 Acidobacteriaceae bacterium
TTAGTCGCTGGCAAACCATGCCCGCGAACGACTAACGACTAGCGACCAGCGCGACCTCTCTTTCTACTGTAGTACCACCTGGTCGCCTTCTTTCAGGCCTCCCAGCAATTCTGTCTTGGCGCCGTTTGATATGCCGATGTTGACGGCGAGTTTCTTCTTGCCTTCTTTGGCTTTGGAATCCGGTATTTCTACCGATGCCTTCTTGTCTTTGTCGTAGATGATGGAGCCTTCCGGAATCTGCAGCACGCCCTGATGCTCTTCAAGAATGATCTCGGCATTGGCCGTCATCATAGCTTTGAGCACGCCCTCGGGGTTATTGATCGAGACGCGAACTTCAAAAGTCGTGACGTTATCTTTTTCCACGCCCATCGGAGAAATCTTGGTCACTTTGCCGGTGAAAGTCTTGTCTTTGAAGGACTCGACTTTGATCCGCGCGGGCTGGCTCAGGTAAACCTTGCCGATATCGCTCTCGTCGACTTTGCCTTTGACGTAGACTTCGCTGGTGTCGCCGAGCGTCATGACCAGCGTGGCGGAGGAACCCAGCACCAAGATTGAGCTGACCGCATCGCCGATTTCGACGTCGCGCGAAAGGATGATTCCATCGATCGGAGATTCGATCGTGGTGTATCCCAACTGTTCTTCGAGTTGCTTCAGGTTGGCGCGGTCTTGCGCGACCTGGCCTTGAGCCTGACCGATCTTCGCCTGCAGGACCTCGAGCTCAGCCTTGGAGACGTTCTGCTTGTTCAACGACATCTTGTAATTTTTCTCGGCGTCGTCGAGGGCGGACTCGGACACAACGCCGTCCTTGGCCATGCCTTGGGCACGGTCATAGGCGCGCTTGAGCAAAGGCACGTCGGGGCCTTCAGCATCGACGCGGGCGCGGATGAGGTCGGCGCGGGTGCCGCTTAGGCTGGCGCTCGAAGCTTCCAACTGGGCGCGGGCCTGAGCGACGCGAGCCTGGATTTCTTCGCGATCGAGTTCGGCGAGTACTTGACCCTTTTTAACCTTGTCGCCGTAGTCGACATAGAGTTTCTTAACAATACCGCTGGCCTTTGACTTGATCTCGACCTTGGTGATGGGTTCGATTTTGCCGGTGGCGACTACGCTTTTGGCGAGGTCGCCCCTTTCGACCTTGGCAAGTTTGGAGGGATCGATCTTGGTGCCGCTGCTGGATGCGATGAGCGCACCGGCAACCACCAGGATCAGAACCGTTGCCCCGATCGAGCTCCAGATGATGATGCGTTTACGCCGCTTTTTCTTTGCGCTGCCGTTACCTTCCACGACCGCCTCCTGCCCAAAATTGAATCTTAGAATTGTCATTACTCTGGTTGTTACGGTTAAAACTGGCGAATAGTTCCGAAAAAATTGACCGCCGCGACCCAGCCCCGAAAGGCGCGTTTGATTCGACACTCTTACGCCATCGCTGTGGCGATGCCCGGATACGAAGCGAAGCCTCGCGTTCTCAACTGGACCACTTGTTCGCTATTTCCTTAGACCGGCGGGCAAGGAAAAAGAAAGCGACTGGCGTGACTTAGTCAAGGAGTTCTTCCTTATCATTATCATTATCATTGTATCGCCCGCGCGTGGCGCCGCGTCGCTGAGGGTGCCCGGATGCTGAACAGTGTCAGGATTATCCCTTTGGAATGTTAGAATTAGGGTTCCATGATTGCATACGTGCTGCTGCGGGTGTTCGTCATCCTGCTGCTGGTAGCGGCCAATGCCTTCTTTGCCGCGGCCGAGTTCGCGCTGGTGAGCGTGCGCGAAACCCGCATCCAGCAGCTGATTGAAGCCCACCGCGCCGGTGCCCGCACCGTCCTCAAACTTCATCAGCAGTTAAGCCGCGTGGTGAATGGCGTGCAACTAGGAATCACCGTTACCAGTCTGAGTCTGGGATGGTTGGGCGAGCCGGTTCTGGCGCGGCTGTTCGAAGCCGGGATCGGCAGCGTGCCCTACGCCGTGATCTATGCCCACGCCATCGCCGTCGGAGTAGCGTTCGTGCTCATCACTTGCCTGCATGTGATTCTCGGCGAACTGGTCCCAAAATCGCTGGCCCTGCAACGGGCCGAGCGAGTCGCGCTGGCAGTGGCCGCGCCCATGGACGTTTTCCTTACCGTGACCAGCCCGCTCACCATCGGCATGAGCCGCGCCGCTGGATTTGTTTTGCGCGCGTTTGGGACCAGCGAGGTCCGGCATGGCTCGGTGCACTCTCCCGATGAGCTCAAGCTGATCGTAACCGCGGCCCACACCTCCGGGCAGTTGTCTCCGGCGCAAGAAGAGATGCTGCTGAACGCTCTCGAAATGGACGACATCACCGCGCGGCAAGTGATGGTGCCACGCACTAGAATCTTTTCCCTGCCTGCGGATCTCAACCTCGACGAGGCCATGTCGCGCGTTGTCGATGAACAGCACTCGCGCGTTCCCGTGTATGATCCGCAGCGCGGTCCGGAACATATCATCGGGGTGCTGTATGCCAAGGACCTGATGCGCTGGACGCGGCTGCGGCTGCGGTTCGGCGCTGTGGCGGCTCCTTCGGCCGACCGCATTGCCCAGATGAAGATTGGGCAGATCATGCACGATGTGCTGGTCGTGCCCGAAACGAAAACACTGCTCGCCTTGCTGAGTGAATTTCAACAGCGCAAGCGGCACCTGGCGGTGGTGGTGGACGAATTCGGATCGACCGCGGGAGTGATCAGCGTTGAGGATGTGCTCGAGCAATTGGTCGGCGAACTGGAAGACGAGTTCGACGTGGCATCGACGCAACCCGTCGTGACCGATGCGAATGCGCCGCTGGTACTGGATGGGGCGGTGAACATTCGCGACCTCGAAGCGCAGTACGAGACGAAGCTGCCGCAGGACGAAGGTTTCGAGACGCTGGCTGGCTTTGTGCTTTCACGCTTGCAGAAAATGCCGGCGGGCGGGGAGGCGTTTGACTATGAGGGGCGTCGCTTTGTGGTCGAGAAAATGGATGGGCACCGCATTGCGACGGTAAGAATTGAGCTTGTGACGGCAGTTCCGGTGCCGGTAGCCTCGACGCAGAAGGCCAGCGATTGAGAATCGCAAAACATGAAATTATCTTCGTGTAGAGACGGGGTTTGCCCCGTCTCCGCCGACAGGGGCATGACGGTCGCTCTGCGGAGATTTCATCGACGCGGCATCATCAGCAGGGAAAGGGAGACGCGGCAAGCCGCGTCTCTACGATAGTGTTCTTATGCCACGCTATATCATCTCTCGCGTGCTCTACACGCTGCCGGTTATATGGCTGGTCGTTTCGACTGTTTTTTTGCTGATTCATTTCGTCCCGGGCGACCCGATTCAACAAATGCTGGGGGAAGGCGCTGCCGCCGGCGATATCCAAGCTGCGCGACACGCTTATGGTCTCGACGTGCCGCTGGGCGAGCAATACTTGAACTACTGGAAAGGCGTGCTGCACGGAGATCTAGGTAAGTCGCTGCGCTTCAATCAGGGGGTTACGTCGCTCATCGCGAAGCGTTATCCACTTACACTGCAACTGACGCTCGCTTCGTTATTCGTGGCGATCGTGTTGGCGATTCCTGCGGGAGTACGCTCGGCACAGCGCCGCAATCTTTGGGACGACCGCGCCCTGAGCGTGGTCAGCCTGTTTGGCCTGTCGTTTCCAAACTTCGCGCTCGGGCCGGTGCTGATCTTATTTTTTGCGGTGAAGCTGGGATGGCTGCCCGTCTCCGGTTCCGGCACCTTTGCCCATCTAGTGCTTCCGGCGATCACCATGGGCGGAGCGCTGGCCGCGATCCTGACCCGCATGGTGCGCACTTCGATGCTCGAAGAGTTGGGCCAAGACTACATTCGGACCGCGCGCGCCAAAGGGCTGCCGGAGCGCACCGTCGTCTATCGTCACGCGCTGCGGAATGCGATGATCCCGATCCTGACAGTGCTCGGATTACAATTTGGCGCGCTGCTGGCGGGCGCGATCGTGACGGAGACGATATTTTCGTGGCCGGGGATTGGGCGGCTTACGATTCAAGCTATTGCAAACCGCGACTACTATCTGGTGCAGGGATGCATTCTGGCGATTGGGCTGACTTATGTCGCGGTGAATTTTCTGACGGACTTGCTGTATTCGGTTGTCAATCCAAGGATATCGAGCAAAGTATAAGGCAACTGAAGGGCTGATTACAGTGAACGCCGAAGATGGTCGCGCAAATCAAGCCAGACTAATGTTTACCAGAGAGAAGTAGTTTGCAGATGTCCTTCGCGG
>JAYUJG010000072.1:0-9378 GCA_043765355.1 Acidobacteriaceae bacterium
CCGCATCGCTTCCATTGCCGGGGGTACTTTGAAACTCCAGGATGACTTGAAGTTCTCTTTTTACGTTTTGGCTCGAAAGCAATAGATAGGACTAGTTCAGCAAACGGCAACCTTAGATTGCCTGAAAGGTCATTCCAGTGCATCTTGCAGTCGAACCTTCAGGAACCCCGGAGGACACCACGGTACATTACGTTATCGAGGCCGGCGCGAGCACTCTGAGCGCGCGGGCATTTGCCACTGGTCTGCTCGCGTCGTTCGGTCACAATCCCACGGTTGTCATGCGCGTAGCCGAGGGCGAAATTTCCCTGAACTCCGAATCTGTGGAACAGAGTTCTTTACGTCTACTAATTCATGCCGGTGCGCTGACTGTAGCCGATGATGTCAGTGCGAGCGATCGCAAGGAAATTAATCGCAAGATGCACGAGGAAGTGCTCGAATCCGACTCTTATCCCAACATTGTGTTCGAGAGTTCCCATGGCACGGCGAGTAAGACGGGAGAAGGCCAATATTGGATGGCCTTGAACGGGCAATTGACGCTGCATGGCGTGACGCGCTCCCAGTCGGTTTCAGCGCGTGTCTCCTTGAAGGACGAGTCGCTTCGCGCGACGGGGGAGTTCTCGGTTCTGTTGAGCGACTACGAGATTCGGCCCGTTTCGGCTCTGGGTGGCACGGTCAAGTTGAAGGATGAACTCAAGCTGTCGTTTTCCGTTTCCGCTCGTAAAGGCTGATACGAATTTCCTGGAGGCTGTTCCATGTGTTTAGCGATACCCGGCAAGATCGTGGAGATATTGCCTGCGGACGAGCAGGACGCCGCCATGGTGGAAGTGGTAGGCGTGCGCCGCAAGATTGATATCGGCCTGCTCTCGGAAGACCGGCCCGTAGCCGGAGACTGGGTGCTGATTCACGTAGGTTTCGCCATGAGCAAAATCAGCGAGGCCGACGCGGCGGACCAAATGAACACCCTCCGCATGTTGGGAGAGGTGGAAGGCGCGATGCAGGAAGTGCAGGGGTACGGGCTGGATGAGGACGAAGCGACGGAGTACACGCCGCCCCCGCCCATGAAAGCGATTCAGTAACTCGGTTCACCCGGAAGAGGGGGTAGCATGAGATTCGTCGACGAGTTTCGCGAACCAGAGCTGATTTCGAAAGCAGCGGAGGAAATCCGCCGCCTGGCGGGCACCGGCCGCCACTACCGCATGATGGAAGTCTGCGGCGGCCACACGCACGCTATTTACCGCTTCGGCCTGAAAGATATCCTTCCTGAAAATATCGAGCTAATTCACGGCCCGGGTTGCCCCGTCTGCGTGCTGCCCATGGGCCGGATCGACGACGGCCTCTCCATCGCCCAGGATCCCAATGTGATCTTTGCCGCGTTCGGCGACATGATGCGCGTTCCTGGAACGCAAGGCAGCCCGCTCGAACACAAAGCGCGCGGCATGGACGTTCGCATTGTCTATTCACCCGCCGATGCGCTCAAACTGGCCCGCCTCAACCCCGACCGTCACGTCATGTTTTTCGCCATCGGATTTGAAACAACAGCTCCTTCGACTGCGCTCACACTGATGCGCGCGAAAGCGGAGGGCATCCACAACTTCTCCGTTTTCTGCAACCACGTAACGATTATCCCCGCTATTCGCGCGATTCTCGACTCCCCCGACATGCGCCTCGACGCCTTCATCGGGCCGGGCCACGTTTCCACCGTCATCGGCTGCCGCCCTTACGAGTGGATCGCGAAAGACGCCGGCAAGCCCATCGCGGTATCCGGCTTCGAGCCGCTCGATATGTTGCAATCCATCGTGATGCTGCTGCATCAGTTGAATAAAGGCGAGGCCAAAGTCGAGAACCAGTACAAACGCGTAGTGCCGTGGGAAGGCAACCGCGCCGCGCTCAAGGTCATGGGCGAAGTGTTCCAGTTGCGTCCATACTTCGAGTGGCGCGGCATGGGATTCATTTCCCAATCGGCGCTGCGCCTGCGCGATAGTTATGCGGAATTCGACGCCGAGCAGCGCTTCAGCGTCCCAGGAATTCGCGTCACCGATCCCAAAGCCGCTCAGTGTGGCGAGGTCCTCAAAGGCGTGCTCAAGCCGCATCAATGCAAGCTCTTCGGCCGCGAATGCACGCCCGAGCGTCCTGTCGGCGCGTTGATGGTTTCCTCGGAAGGCTCTTGCGCGGCCTATTTCAATTACGAGCACCGCAAGACGGCGCTGACCCAGTTGAGTGTCGCATGAGCGCCCCGGTCGCAACTGACGCCAAGCCCGTCGCCATCCGGTTCCGCGACCCGCAAATCGAGATGGCCCATGGCGCGGGCGGGAAGGCCAGCCGCAGATTGGTCGAAGGCCTGTTCGCTCCGTTGCTCTATGGAAACTCCCCCGGCCCGCTGGGCGACGCCGGAATCGTTAACATGGGTGGAACGCACGTCGCCATCACCACCGATAGTTTTGTTGTAAAGCCGCTGACCTTTCCCGGTGGCTCCATCGGCGAACTCGCCATCAACGGCACCGTGAACGATCTGGCCGTTTCGGGAGCCAAAGCCGAAGCGCTCGTCGTGACGTACATCCTCGAAGCTGGTCTACCCAGTGCCGTTCTGGAAGCGGAAGTCCGTGCCATGGCAAAAGCGGCCCAGGCTGCGGGAGTGCGCGTCGCTGGCGGTGACACCAAAGTGGTCGAGCACGGCAAGGCCGACCAGATGTACATCAGTACCACCGGCATCGGTCGCCTGATGCCCGGAGTTGCCATCGATCCCGCCTCCGTCCGTCCGGGCGACAAGATTCTGCTCTCCGGCCCGATTGGCGACCACGGCATCACCATCCTCCTGGCTCGCGGAGAATTGGATATGGAAGCGGATCTTCGCTCCGACACCCGTTCCGTCTTGCCGCTGGTCGAAGCCCTCGTGAATGCCGCTGGCCCCGGTGTGCGGTGGATGCGAGACCCCACGCGCGGCGGCGTTGCCACCTCGCTCAACGAACTGGCGCGGGATTGCGGATTGGGCGTGGTTCTGTTTGAAGAACGAATTCCCGTCCGCGACGCCGTGCGCGGCGCCTGCGAGTTGTTAGGCCTGGACCCGCTCCATATCGCCAATGAAGGCCAGTTCCTCGCCATCGTCGCCGCGGAATATGCCGATGCCGCCATGAACGCCTTAAGCCTGGTTTCGGGCGGTGAGGCTGCCCAGATCATCGGGGAAGTCCGGGAACAGCCCGCGGGCTCGGTCCTGGTGACCACCCGCTACGGCGGAAGTCGCATCATTGATATGCTCGTTGGCGATCCGTTGCCGCGAATTTGTTAGACGGCCGTGCTATGACGACAACCTTGCAGTTGACCAGCCAGATCGAAGAACGGCTCCTTCAGCGGAATTCAATTTACGAGGATTTCTTTGCCCGTGAAGCACAGCGGCTGGCCGAAGCCTGCCGTGAAATGTCCGAGCGCTTCCTCCGCGGAGGGCGGTTGCTCGCTTTCGGCCGTGGGCCGTACGTGACGGACGCGCAGCATGTATCCGTAGAATTTGTACATCCGGTGATCGTAGGAAAGCGTGCCCTCCCAGCATTGGATCTTTCCGTTCTGTTCCGTCCTTGGATTCAAACCATTCTGCGTGCCGACGATATCGTGATGGGCTTTGGTCCGCCGGAAGGAGACCCTGAAGTTTGGGCAACGCTACAGGAAGCGCAATTGCGCGGAGCCATGACCTTCGCGCTTCCCGGCGTCGAAGGCTCCTACGCCGTGGATGCGCTCTCATCCGACCCGTTCCTGCATCAGGAAATGATCGAAATCCTGTACCACACGCTATGGGAGACGGTGCATTTGTTCTTCGAGCACCGCGAACTCGGGCATGATGTGGGTGAATCGGCTTTTCTCTATCCTTTCCTAGGCAAAGAGAAACAAAGCACACCCGATCTCGTCGCAGAGGCGGCTGCGTCCATTTTGATGAAAGTTCACGACGATGCCCAACTGCGCGCGCAAGCCGCTCGGGAAGAATCGGAACCAATCAGCCGCGCGACTGTGGCCATGCATGAGCGGCTGCAACGCGGTGGCAAGCTTATCATTTTCGGAAACGGCGGTTCGGCCACCGATGCCAACGATTTCGCCATCGACTGCGTGGTCCCGCCCGCGGGTTATCGGCCCATCCCCGCCGTGTCCCTCTCGATGGAACCGGCCAACATTACCGCCGTCGCCAACGATGTAGGTACGGATGTAATTTTTCTCCGCCAGCTCATTGCGCAGGCCCAGCCTGAGGATGTAGCGGTTGGCATTTCGACCAGCGGCGGTTCGCGCAACATCATCATCGCTCTGGAAGAAGCGCGTAAGCGTGGGATGCTCACGGTCGCGCTACTCGGCTGCGACGGCGGTGAAATCCAGCGGCGCGGCCTAGCCGACTTTCCCATCGTCGTCCACTCCGACTACATCCCTCGCATTCAGGAAGTGCAAGCTTCCATTTACCACGTAATCCGCGAAGAGCTGGAGGTCCTCAGCCGTGGCCACGCTTGAGCTTTTTGGCACCGCCCGCTGCCCGCATACGGCCGAAATGCGCGACTGGCTGGAGTTCCGCCGCCAGCAGTTCGTTGAATACGACGTGGAAGCTGACCCCGCCGCCCGCCAGCGCATGCGCGAAATTACCGGCGGCCAGCGCAGCGTCCCCATCTTGATTGAAGACGGCAAAGTCAGCCAGGTCGGCTGGCAGGGCCGTTGCTGCATGTTGGACGAATAGCCTGAACGATTATGCCCGCTACCGCATGCTCCATTCGGGTCCGAGGCGTGGTGCAAGGCGTGGGCTTTCGTCCGTTCGTCTATCGCCTCGCGCACGCCAACACCCTCGCCGGATGGGTGCTGAATGCGGAAGAGGGTGTGGAGATTCATCTCGAAGGCGCAGCCCAAGGCTTGGAGGACTTTGTTCGGGATTTGCAAGGTCAGCCTCCGCCGGCAGCCAGCATCGCTGAAATCGACGTCCAACCCGCCACCCTCGAAGGTTTCCGAGACTTCACCATTCGGGTAAGCGAGCGCCGTCATCGCCCCACGGTAAGAATTTCCCCCGACCTGCCCGTTTGCGACGAATGCCTCGCCGAGCTCTTCGATCCCCACGACGCGCGCCACGGATACCCTTATATCAACTGCACCAATTGCGGCCCTCGCTATTCCGTTACGCTCGCGCTCCCCTACGACCGCCCCAACACGACCATGAAGTCATGGCCGCTCGACAGCTATTGTTCGAAGCAATACGCGGATCCGGCCAACCGCCGCTTTCACGCGCAGCCGTTAGCCTGTCCGGCATGCGGTCCGGGCTATGATCTATATCCGCAAGATTCCACCACCGCCGGCAGTGCAGCCGGCATCCGCCGCGCCGTTGAACTCCTCCATTCCGGCAGCATTCTCGCTGTCAAAGGCCTCGGCGGCTACCACCTCGTCTGTGACGCCCGAAATCCTAAAGCCGTCGCTGCCTTGCGCGATCGCAAGTTCCGAAAAGAGAAGCCTTTTGCCCTGATGGTTCCCACCATCGAGATTGCCCGCACTCTGGTGGACCTCGCACCCAACGCGGTAACTCTTCTAACTTCCCGGGCCCGCCCCATCGTGCTCGCGCCTGCCAAAATTGTTCTCCCGGGCGTGGCCCCGGACAACGACGAACTCGGCTTGATGTTGCCCTACACTCCGCTCCACCACCTGCTCTTCGCCGCCGGAGCCCCGGATGTTCTCGTCATGACCAGCGCCAACCGTTCCAGCGAGCCTATCGCCTACGAAGACGCCGACGCCCTCGAGCGCCTGACCGGAATTGCCGACGCTTTTCTCGTGGGCCAGCGCCCCATCGCGCGCCGGGTGGACGACTCCGTGGTACGCGCCGGCACTCTCGGCCCCGTTATCCTGCGCCGCGCCCGCGGCTACGCGCCCGGCGCCGTGGCATCAATTCCTGCCAAGCATCCCATTCTCGCGCTGGGCTCCGATCTGAAAAATGCCGTTACCCTGGTCGTAGACGGCCAAGCCTTCGTCAGCCAGCACATTGGTGACCTCGACCATTACCAGTCCATACGCGCATTCCAGGAAACCGTCGCGGACCTGACCGCGATGTACGAGCTAGACCCCGACGCAATCCAGTTTGTGCGCGATTGTCACCCCCAGTCCGCGCTCTACCAATATTGTTCTGATAAGGAAACGTTACATGTCAACGCCGTGCAGCACCACCGTGCCCACGTTGCATCCGTATTGGCGGAACGCGGCGAGTGGACCCGCAGAGTCGCCGGCGTGAGCTTCGACGGCACCGGCTATGGCGACGACGGGTCGATCTGGGGCGGAGAAATCTTTGTCGGCAGCGTCGAACAAGGCTTTACCCGCGTCGCCCACCTCCGCCCAGCCGCGCTCCCCGGTGGTGATGCCGCCGCAAGGCATCCAGCCCAGGCGGCAGCCGGCTTCCTGGCTCAACTCGACGCCTTGCCCGACTTGACCACCGCACCCTTCGCCTTCCCGCAGCGTTACCGCTACGCCACAGATTTGCTCCGCAAAGGCGTGCGTACCTTCGCCACAACTTCCGTCGGGCGCCTGTTCGACGCTGCCGCCGCCCTACTCGGGTTCACCCGCGAGATCACCTTCGAAGGCCAAGCCGCCATCTGGCTCGAACAGCTAGCCCGCAGCACGCCCCCGGTTCAGCCCTACCGTTTCCCGTTTGTCAACAACCAGCTAGACTTCCGTCCCGTGCTGAGTTCCGTGGCCGAAGACCGTCTTCGCGGGCGCGACCCGCGTGAAATCGCCCGGGCCTTCCAGCTTGGTCTTGCCAAGGGCCTGCACACAGCCGTAACCGAAGTCTGCGAAACCCACAACCTTCAGACCGTCGCTCTCTCCGGTGGTGTATTCCAAAACGAACTATTATTAACCGACCTCAAAAACCTGTTCGCCTCCGGTCGCATCCAAGTCTGGACCAACCACGCGGTCCCGCCCAATGACGGCGGCATCAGTCTGGGTCAGGCCGCTTTGGCCGCCTTTGGCCGCTTCGATGTCCCCGCCCAACCTATCTCCGGAGGAATCGCATAAATGCACGAGCTCTCTATTGCCATGAGCATCGTTGAGATGGCCGAAGAGGAAGCCGCCAGCCGCAGCGCCAAGGTCGAGGCCGTTTATCTCAAGCTCGGTGCCCTTTCCGGCGTGGTCAAGCAAGCACTCCTTTCCTGTTATGAAATGGCGTGCGAGGGTACGTCCTTGCAAGGCTCCCGTCTCCTCATCGACGAAGTCCCCGTCATCATTTATTGCCAGGTTTGCCAGGCCGAACGTACTCTCAACTCAACCCAGATGTTCTGCTGCCCACAGTGTGAAACGCCCAGCGCCCAAATTGTGCAGGGCAAGGAAATTGAAGTCACAGCATTGGAGATCGCAGCCATGGAGACCCAGGAATGCGCCCCGAACCCCGTTTAATTGAGGTCAGAAAAAACGTTCTCAAACAAAACGACGTAGTAGCGCGAGAGTTGCGCCAGCGCTTCCACGACGCCGGAGTCTTTGTCGTCAGTCTGGTTTCCAGCCCCGGCTCCGGCAAAACCGCATTCCTGGAGCAAACCCTCACCACGCTCCGCCGCGATCACCGCGTCGCCGCTTTAGTCGGCGACCTCGCTACCGAAAATGACGCCGTCCGTCTCGCGCGCAGCCAGGCCCCAGTCAAGCAAATCACCACCGGAACTCTCTGTCATTTGGAAGCCGCCATGGTGCAGGAAGCCCTCCAGGGATGGGAGCCCGCGGAATTAGACTTTCTCTTCATCGAAAACGTCGGCAACCTAGTCTGCCCCTCGTCGTACGACCTGGGCGAAGACCTTCGACTTGTTCTAATCTCGGTAACCGAAGGCGAGGACAAACCGCTCAAGTACCCAAGTATTTTCAATAGCGCGGACGTCGCCATCATCACTAAAATGGATTTAGCAGAGGCCGTAGAATTCGACGAAGCCACCGCCCGTAAAAACATTCACGCCGTCCGCCCCGGCATGACGATCTTGCAACTATCCTCAAAGACCGGAAAAGGCATGCCGGAATTTCTGGACTACCTCGCTACCCGCCTGGCGGACCTACGGAAGGCGGTTGTCTGATTTACGGCAACCCGAAAACCATGATCAACCTCGTCTCCATCCTCGCCGTGGGATTTTTCCTCGGGATGCGCCACGCCACCGATCCCGACCACGTCATCGCCGTCACCACGATTGTCAGCAATCAACGCACCAGTATGCGCGCTGGTCTAATCGGCGCATTTTGGGGCCTGGGGCACACGCTCACTATTTTCGTAGTCGGTGCCGCCATCATCCTTTTTAACCTCGTAATCCCAGTGCGCCTCGGCCTGAGCATGGAGCTCTCCGTTGCCGTCATGCTCGTCGCCTTGGGCCTGGCGAATATCGCCGGATTTCTCCGCTCCGTGCCCGCAGTCACCAACAATCAACTTTCTGACACCGACCGAGCCACCAGCAACGTTCACTCCCATCCCCACAGCCACGGAGACTTCATTCACGTCCATCCTCATGCGCATCAGCCCGAGGCGCATCCCCACTCCCCCGATCAAACTCCGCTGGCCAGCCTCGACCGCGTATTGGGCAGGATCCGTGGCTATCAATACCTCCGCCCTCTGGTAATAGGAATCGTCCACGGCCTTGCGGGCTCGGCAGCCGTCGCCTTGTTGGTCCTCACCACGATTCGGGATGCACATTGGGCAATCGCCTATCTCTTGATATTCGGCGTCGGCACCATCGCAGGCATGATGGTGATCACCGTGAGCCTAGCCTCGACCTTCAGGCTCCTCGCCGGAAATCGCCAAAACGTTTCCCGCAACCTAGCCATGGCATCAGGCCTACTGAGCCTTGTATTTGGTCTCACTGTCGCCTACCAAACGTGCTTCGTCGGCGGACTCTTTACGACCCACGCAACCTGGACGCCACATTGATACAACGAGGTAAGCCGGAATGCAAAGATCCCCGGTGCACTTCCCTAGGATTAAATGTTTCCCTCGAGTTCTTGATTTGCTTCTCCACAGCACGGAATCTCCCGCACCACTTGATCGAGCATCCGTTAACTCGTCCTCGATCACTCGCATCAAGTTTCTCATCGGCCAAATGCAAGAGCATTCTGCGAGGTGGACCCCCCTGCGCGCCAACCGGGTCCACCCCAAAGTGAACCGCAAATACGCCCGATGAACGCCGGAACTCGCGGTAAATTTACTGGGGGCAATTTGTTGGAATCTTGGGCAAATGGTCGTTGAAATCTGACTTTACCTCAATGCAGGCTTGAGCTGATGCTGGAACATCCGCAAGGTTACGTCGATCCCTTGTTCCACATCCACTTCACTTAAGGGCGTCTGATCCATCTAGGAATAGGACTTCACAGCCTGGACGAGATCGGAGATACGACGTGAGGTATCTTCAATCTCACGCGGGATGC
>JAYUJG010000073.1:0-1815 GCA_043765355.1 Acidobacteriaceae bacterium
TGTCAATCGGCAATTTGAAACAGGTATTTACCGGCGAAGGTCGCGTGATTGATTGGTTTGATCCCAGGGTCGCTGAGGGACGGTGGTTTCTGGAGCATGCCACGCAGGTGAAAAATATTTGGGTTCCGTACGGGGAGTAGATTTTTGTAGCGCTGGCGTCCCGCCGGCAGTGCAGAGAGTATCTCGCTTTCGATGTATAGGCGCGCGATAGACTGCGGCGGGCGGGACGCCGGCGCTACGGTAAATCTTCCATGAAAGCTTCTCTCACGCCTCGAATAAAAATTTGCTGCATCTCCAGTGTTGACGAGGCGGCTCTGGCCGTTGAGTGCGGAGCTTCCGCGCTCGGGCTGGTTTCACAGATGCCTAGCGGGCCGGGCGTTATCGGCGATAAACTGATTGCGGAGATTGCCGCTACGGTCCCGCCTGCGATTGGGGCGTTCCTGCTGACTTCGCGACAGCGCGTTGACGACATCGTTGAACAGCAGCGATTTTGCCGGACGAATACGATTCAGATTTGCGATCGGCTTACTCACGGGACGCATCGCGATTTGAAGAATGCTTTGCCGGGAATTTCTCTGGTGCAGGTCGTGCATGTGACTGGGCCGGAGTCGGTGGAGGAGGCGGCGCGGGTCGCTCCTGATGTGGATGCGATTCTGCTGGACTCCGGCAATCAGAAACTTGCGGTGAAGGAACTTGGCGGGACGGGTCGAACTCACAATTGGGCGCTGAGTCGCGCGATTCGAGAGCGCATTGGCGCTCCGATGTTTTTGGCGGGCGGACTTACGGCGGAAAATGTTGCCCGCGCGATGGAAGAAGTCGGGCCTTATGGGATCGATTTGTGTTCGAGCGTGCGTACGGATGGAAAGTTGGATGAGGCGAAGCTGAGGCGATTCTTTTCCGCGGTGCTGAGCGCGGATCTTCTGGCTTAGCGAGGTTTGGGTTGGGTTACTGAGAGCGTAACCGCAAAGTCCGCCAAGAAATGCCGCTGAGGGCGCTAAGAAAATCGCCAGGCCGTTTTTTCGTCGTTTGACAATGTTCCCCGCCGCAACGTAACGTCGAATTTTTGGTATCTCGCCGTGGAGGCTGGATGAAATTCCGCATAACTTCGATACGAATTGTGATCGCCTGTCTTGTGCTGGGCACCCTTGCCGTCGGGCAGGACCTGGCTTCTTTCGAGAAGCGCACTACGGTGAAGAAGCTTGCCAACGGGCTGACTATCATCATCTGCGAGCGTCCCGAAGCGCCGGTGTTTTCGTTCTTCACGCATGTGGATGCGGGTTCAGTACAGGATCCCATGGGCAAGACTGGCCTGGCGCACATGTTCGAGCACATGGCGTTCAAGGGAACGGACACGATTGGGACCCGCGACTATGCCGGCGAAAAAGTGGCGCTGGCAAAGGTCGAAGCCGCTTACGCCGCGTATATTGCCGAGCGTGACAAGCCGGTGGATCGCGACGAAAAGAAGCTCGCGCAACTTGAGCAGGCATGGAGAGACTCGATTGCCGTGGCCGACAAATTCTCCGCGCCTTATAACAACGAATTCGGCAAGATCGTCGAGAGCGAGGGTGGCGAGGGCATGAACGCCTTTACCGATCTCGACGAGACCGGTTATCACTATTCGTTTCCGACCAACCGGCTGGAGTTGTGGGCCTATCTCGAGTCGGAGCGGTTTTTACATCCGGTGATGCGGCAATTTTACAAAGAGCGCAACGTCGTCATCGAAGAGCGCCGCATGAGGACGGACAGTAATCCAATTGGACGACTGCTCGAGCAATTCACGCAGGAGGCTTTTGCGGCGCATCCCTATCATCGACC
>JAYUJG010000074.1:0-3329 GCA_043765355.1 Acidobacteriaceae bacterium
GTGATTTCCTGGCTGTTCCAGTCCACGGCTCCTATAAACTTGCGGCGAATCACGCCGGTGCGGTCGATCACGTAAGTTTCAGGCCAACCAAACGTACCGTACAAGGCGCTCGACTTCTGGGCTCCGTCGCGCACGGTGACGATGTTGAGTTTGTAATCCTTCAAAAATTTGTGATACGCCGCGTCGTTATCGTCAATGCTGACGCCCAGTACGACGACGCCTTTCCGCTTCAGCCGATCTTGCATGCTGATCAAAGAAGGAGTCTCCTCGATGCAGGGCGGACAAAAACTTCCCCAGAAATTCAGCACCACTACCTGTCCACGAAACTGGCTGAGCGTCACTTTGTGGTCGGAATCCTGCACCGTGAAGTCCGGCGCATTCGAGCCGATGCGCGTGGGACTGCTCCCGCTGTAGCATCCGATCAGCGCGGCCAGCAATCCAATCGGCAGTAGTGTGGTAGGGGACAGTAGTCTCACCCCGTTATAATAACGAAAAAGTGATGGACCGTTAAATATGGATCGTTCACATCCAGCCGCAGCGCCGCAGTCGCCGATGTACGGGGGCTGCATTCCAGAAGTCTCCATCATCGTTCCGGCGCGCAACGAAGAAGGCAATCTCGCTGGGTGTCTGGAATCGCTGAACGCTCAGGCCGGCGTAGCATTCGAGATCATTGTGGTGGACGACAGCTCTACCGACCGCACGCGCGAGATCGCACAGAGCTTCGGCGGCGTGCGCGTGCTTTCTACATTGCCCATACCGCAGGGCTGGACGGGCAAAAACAACGCGCTGGTCGCCGGTGCCGAAGCAGCTCGCTCTCATTCTCATTGGCTGCTATTCACCGACGCGGACACGGTGCACCTTCCCGGATCGCTGGCCCGAGCCTTGGAGGAAGCGAAAAAGGACCAGGCGGATTTGCTCTCCTATTCGCCCGAGCAGGTGGTAGTCACGTTCGCGGAGCGAGCGGTGATGCCCGTAGTCTTCGCCGAGCTGGCGGCACAGTATCCACCGCGCAAAGTTCGCGAGCAAAATTCGGGAGTCGTGGCGGCCAACGGCCAGTACATCCTGGTGCGCCGCTCAGCATACGACGCGACCGGTGGACACACTGCGGTCGCCACGGAAATACTCGAGGACGTGGCGCTAGCCCGCCGCTTCCGCAATGCTGGCTATCGCGTCCACTTTCGCTATGGCGGGGATGCCGTCCGCACGCGCATGTACCGCAACTGGCCTCAGCTTCGCGAAGGCTGGATAAAAAATCTGGCGCTGTTGTTCCCGCGGACGCGATTCCTGGCCCTCCGTATTTTATTGTCATGGTCGATAGCATGGTCGTCGATCGCAGGAGCTGCGGGAGCCGCTTACTCTTGGAGTTGGACATCGACATGGATCGCAATCGGGATCGTCGCCACCGTGCTCTGGATACTGATGTATCGCAGAATTCGCGCAGCGCATTTCTCCACGACGAATAGTCTGCTTGCGGTCACTTTCGGCGTTCCGATGTTCGCGTATTTACTAGTCCGATCGAACGCCGCGCACGCACGGGGCAAAGTGTCGTGGAAAGGCCGGCAGTACAGCGTCAGCACGCCGAGCAAAAATACTTCGGCAAAGGCGCAAGGTGTACAACCAATCTCATCCCGTGACAATCAACAACTGAGAACTGAGAACTGAGAACTGAGAACTGAGAACTGAGAACTGAGAACTGAGAACTGAGAACTGAGAACTGAGAACTGCCCTATGGTCTACCTCACCCGCAAAGCCGAGTTTTCCGCATCGCACGTCTATCACAATCCGGACTTCTCACCGGAAGAGAACCTGCGCATTTTCGGCAAGTGTAATAATCCGAATGGCCACGGCCACAATTACACTCTGGAAGTGACGGTGAAGGGCGCCGTCGATCCGAAGTCTGGATTCGTAGTCGATCTCAAGCAATTGAAAGATGTCATGAGCAGGGAAGTGCTCGACGCGTTCGACCATCGTTTTCTGAACAAGGAAGTGCCTGAGTTCTTGACCACAATTCCGACCACTGAAAATATCGCCATCGCCATCTGGCAACGTCTGGCTCCGCAACTCGGCGCGGCGCAACTGCATCGCGTGCGGGTCTACGAAACGCCGGATCTTTTTGTCGATGTGTATGGCGAGGCGGTTCCCGGAGAAGCATGAAAGCGCACCTGACCCGCCGATACATGTTCTCCGCATCGCATCGCCTGCATAGCGACGAAATGTCAGCGGAAGAAAACCGCGTCGTCTACGGCAAGTGCAATAATCCCTATGGACATGGGCATAACTACATGATCGAGGTCACCGTCAGCGGGCCGGTCGACGCCAACACGGGGATGCTCTGCAATCTCGTCGATCTTGATCGCTTCCTCCACGCTCACGTTCTCGAACGCTACGATCATCAACACCTCAACGAGTTGCCAGAGTTTGCAAAAGACGTTCCGACCACCGAAAATCTATGCATCGCAATCTACGATATTGTGAAGCGCGGATTCGGCAAAGCTCATCTAGATAAAGTCCGGATCGAGGAGACGATGAAGAATTCGTTCGAGTACGCGGGAGAGAATAGTCGTTAGTCGGAGGTCGGTAGTCGTTAGCAAAATCTAATCGCGAACGTCTAACGACCCGCGTCTACCGACCAACGACTACCGACCAACGACTACTGACCAACGACCAGGACTTTTATGAAATCAACCGATGCCGCACCCACCCTGACCAGCGCCACCTACGAAGAACTGGTGCGCGAAATGATTGTTCGTCTCGGCGAAGATCCCAGCCGCGAAGGTCTGGCGCGCACTCCCGAGCGCGTGGCGAAGGCCATGCAATTCCTGGTCAAAGGCTACCAAGACGACCCCGAGGCGCTCTTACGCCAGGCGCTGTTCACGGTCAACTACGATCAGATGGTGATCGTGAAAGACATTGAAATGTTCAGCCTGTGCGAACATCACCTGTTGCCATTTTTCGGAAAGGTGCATGTGGCCTACATTCCCAAGGGAAAAGTGATCGGCCTGAGCAAGATTCCTCGCCTGATCGAAACCTTCTCGCGGCGCCTGCAAATTCAGGAACGGCTGACTACACAAATCGCCGAAGCGATCCAGCACACCGTCGAACCGCAAGGCGTCGGCGTGGTCATCGAAGCTCGCCATCTCTGCATGATGATGCGCGGCGTCGAGAAACAGCATTCCGCGGCGGTCACGTCGTCGATGCTTGGCTGCTTCCGCGAGGAAGAAGAAACCCGCACCGAATTCCTCTCGCTGATCCGCCAGCGCACGAATGCCGTATAGGGTGACGGCACCCGTCGTTCAAGCGGACTTCGTTCTCGCAAACCGGCAACGGTT
>JAYUJG010000075.1:0-20789 GCA_043765355.1 Acidobacteriaceae bacterium
TCGCCGAAATTGCGATACACCAGACGCCACATCAAGCGATCGCCCAAGGATTCGAGCGGGTCGCTGCCGGCAGTGGGTTGCGGCACGCAAGCGCTGCGGCTGAAGCCGTTGCAAAGCGGCGTGAATGCGGATACCGGAATCACCGTCGGACCGGTGAAGGTGGAATTGGCCGGGGTTACGAAATCGACATGGAAGTTGAACATATCGAGGTTGGCGCCGCCCGACGGATCCAGTTCCATGATGAAATTCGGAGTGCCCCCAGACGGTGGTGTTGCGCCTTCCAAATCCGAAGGCAACATCCCGAACTGGGTGGAATTCTGCTGGAAGCAAACAATCGTTGCCGCTGTGCCCGCGATCATGGCGTTACGGTCAGCCGCGCAAACGTCCGCGCCCACAAAAGCGGTTCCCTGAACATTGAAACCGTTGAAGGTGAAGTAGTAAGCGTCCGGCCACACGCCAAGCTTCGGGTAGTCGGGGAAAATCTGCAACGGAAACGCGTAACGGTTGTAGGAACCGGTAGCGTCGGAAGTCGTCGAGACTGCGACGCATTCGTAATCCGGAGCCGAGTTGTTGATGGCAAACTGCGAGACGACCCAACGCTGCGCTGCCGCGTCGTATCGAATGGCGGGATCGCCGCTGTTGTCGGTTTGACACGATCCACCGAACCCGGACCAGAAGGAATTTCCGGCGAGCGGGCCCAATACCGTGTTGCCGCTCTTGTCGAAAACCTGGTATTCGAGGTTGATGAATTGCATGTATTGCGTCAGGCCGATGGCTCCGTCGTTGTCTGGCGGCATGCAATTACAGAAAAAATTGTCGCCAAAGCCGGCGCCGTCAAATTCCACACCGAAGTTCGGCGTCTGCAGGCGCGGTGAATTCGCTTCCGTCTGCAATACCCGATCCTTCTGAACTTTGTTGCTCCAATTGTGATTGGGGTTGACGTTGTTTTGGATTTCGTGCTCGGAGGGTGTGCTGAATTCTGGTAGCAGCGGCGCTATCTCGCGAAGTGCCGGTCCGGTGTCATGTTTAAATGCCTGGATGACAATGGGTCCCTTTGTCACCGTTTTCGATTGTTTAGCGAATGTCGGCAGTGCCAGACAGGCAATCGTCAGGAACGCCGCTATTGCGAAGCGCTTGGTCGTCACTTGATCCTCCTTGGAGATGTCCTTCATTTCTTTTCGCCCACCATGTCAGTCGGGTCGTAAACCCCGTCCAACTCCAACGTCAATACATCATCGGCGTCGAGCTTTGCTTCGTACGTGCCGCCGCCTTTGATTCCTTTAAACTTGCCTGTGCCACGCATGTAGCTCCAGCGTCCCTTGCTGCTCACCGGGCCTTTGGCTCCCAACACCTGACCCTGGCTCTGCATCGTCAGCGTTTCGCCATCGTCCAGCGTGTCCACTTCAAAACTGTGGATGTGCAGCGTAGCTTCCATCTTCTCGGTAAAACTGACGGCGACTCTGGTTTTGGTTTTCGCCCCCATGATCACCATGGGCTCGGTCCATGCGCATTTGCGTTTTGCCAACTCGAGAGCGTGGCCGGTACGATCCGGAACTTCGATGGAATATGTTGGTTCCGGTTTTTCGCAGCGAACTTTGCCATCGACCTTGACAAAATTTCCACCGCCGACGGTGGCCGTCTTTTTTGATTCTTCTTTTTTGTCTTTGTCTTTGTCTTTGCCGTCTTTATCCTGAGCACCGGAAAAAATAGAAAGTGCAAGCAGGGCTAAAAAAAGACAGTGAAGTTTGTGAAGTTTGATACCAGACCGGAACTTCCCTACGTCGACCATTCGTTAAGTAAACCTCTCTGTGTCGATTCAACAACTACAGGGCGAGCCACGTTTCATGAGCTCACAACGCATTGTGCTGCTGGTCAAATCCCGCTGGGGTGTGGGCAGGACTTCAGGGGTCCTACTAGAGCGACTAGTTATACCTCGCTTTCGACAAAACGCAAAGCAAAATCGGCGCGTAGCGCGGGTTTGCAGCAATGTTGTATTTCTTTTCACATGGGCTCGCAAGGGTCCGATTCAACCCTCAATCCACCTGTGGCGGCCCCTGCCACGGTCCGCGCGCTTCTTCAAGCTTCGCGGCCACCGCGAGCATCATTTCTTCCTCCCACGGTCGCCCCACGATCTGCACGCCAATCGGCAATCCTTGTTCGGAAAATCCCATTGGAACCACTACGGCGGGAAAGCCCAGCAGGTTAAACCACGCGCAATAGCTCCACGCATCGAGATACTTCACCGTCTTGCCCTCGACCTGCCATTCGCGTTCGCCGTGACAAAATGCGGGAATCGCCGCAGTGGGGCAAAGCAGCACAGGAAACTTTCGCATCTGAAAAAGAACTTTCTCGCGAATCTCATCGCGCCCCAGCCACGCCCACAGCAGCGACTCGCCCGTGTGCGCGGGAGAAGCGTTGGTCCAACTCTGAAACTCCCGCAGCATTGGACTCAGCTCCGATTCATGTGCGCTCGACTTTGCTCCGGAAGTCATCGATCGAGAAGTCATCGGCCCCAGTGTCATTCCTCCGGCCGTGCCGAAAAAATCCCACCACCGCCGGCGCGCTTCTTCAAGACCTTCGGGTCGAAACCGCTCAACGAGAAATCCGCAGCCCACTAGCAAACCAGCCGCCCGTTTCACCGCATCTCTTGTCTCCCGCGTCACCGGAGTGCGTCCATCGTCTTCGAAGAAGCCGACGCCCATCCCTCGCAAACTCGCGTCTCTGACCTCGCGCAGCGCAACCGGCGCGGACGCAGGATCCCCGTCGTCCCACCCCGCCATCGCCTCAAACAGAATCCGTACATCTTCGATCGTGCGCGCCATCGGTCCCACGACCCCGATCAACGCAAACGGCCCACCCGCCTTCGGAAAATGTCCGGTCGAAGGAATGCGTCCCGGCGTAGGCTTCAATCCGCAGATTCCACAAAAGTGCGCGGGTTCTCGAATCGACCCGCCGCCGTCGCTGCCCACGCCCCCCGCGGAAAGGCCCGCGGAGATGGCGGCCGCCTCTCCACCGCTCGATCCGCCCGCGGTGCGCGTTAGATCCCAGGGATTATTCGTTCGTCCATATAAAAGGTTGTCGGTCTCCCAAGCCATGAGCAATTCGGGCACATTGGTGACTCCCAGAATCACCGCCCCTGCCGCGCGCAGACGCGCCACCAGCGGCGCATCCTCGTCAGCGATTCGCCCCGCGAGCAAACGCGTGCCCGCTTCACAGCGATGTCCGGCCACATCAATCGAAGACTTGATGGAGAGCGGCACTCCATGCAGAGGCCCGAGGTCGTCTCCGCGAAGAACCGCCCTCTCCGCTTCGCGCGCCTGCGTCAGCACAGCCTCGGACTGGTAATCGACAAAGGCGTTGAGCTTGGGATTCAGCCGCTCGATGCGCTCCAGGTGAATGCGAGCCACTTCCACCGGAGAAATTTCCTTACCGCGAATTTGCGCCGCAATTTCGCGCGCAGAAAAAAGGGGGCTGGGCGGCATGAATGATGAGCGAGGTCCTTATTAAGAGGATAGCAGCGCTGGTTGTGTGGTGGCGGGGCTCCGCCCCGCTGCGGGGCAAAGCCCCGCCGCCACACGAGCAAGATGGGGCAAGAGCCAATACTAACGCCGCACCTAAGATCGCTCAGCCGACCAAGCTGTAAATCTCATCCGCAATCCAGTAGTTTGCCAGCAGAATGGCAAACAACATTCCCGCCAGCCACAATCCCCAACGCCGTTTTTTCCAGATGGAACTCACCGCCGAACGCTGCAGCGGGATATCCAACAAATAAGCGGTGCAGTAGCAAGCGTTCGCAAGCAACGCCAAAACCGAGAAAAGCAGCAGCCTTGACAGGCTCAACGCCGGACGGAAGTGGGGCCAAGTCGCCACCAGCCACACGGCAACAACAACGGTGAGCACAAAGTTATAAACCACCCGCCGCGGCTCCCAAAATCGAACCGCATCGACAAGCGATTCGCGAAACCAGCCAGATTGATATCGATCTGTTGCTTCCATCATGAGCATCCTTCCCGGTTGCGGCAAACACATCCCAAGAATAAACCTCGACCGCCTACAGTCAATAGATTCTTGCCAAGAAAACAAGCCTTCATAGCGCTGCCGTCCCGGCGGCTGTCTGGGGGCGTCTCGCCCGCCGCTCTGAGAGCCGAGCATCACCACCGGTATGCGACCGCGTCATTTTCCACCTCTAGCTTCCGACTGTTTCCAGTAGAGTAAAGAGTCGCATCGTTACTGGCAAAAACGAGGACCATCTCAAAGCGTGAAGCCCCGGTTAGCATTTGTTTTCCTTCTGACAGTCTGTCTCGTAGTCTGCGCGACGCCTTCGCTGCAGGCGCGAACCCACCCGCATCCCGCCAAACAGGAGAATCCTTCAGATTCCGGATACGTATTCGCCCTCGCCGCCGCCAGCCACTTTCTGCACGCTTGGCAAACCGCCGATCTCGAGGCCGGCATGGTGGAACTCAGCGACGGCGTCCGCCACTCGCAGAACGCCGACAGGCTGGAAGAATTCTTTTCTCGTGGCGCCAATCGCGCCTTCGAAATCTCACGCGGCCACGGACATCCTGGACGCTACAGTTTTCCCGTCGTCTTACTCACGCTCCGAGGCGCTCACATCACGCGGCGATCCTCCGAAATAATCCTGGTCGAGACTGGCAAGAACGACTGGGTCGTGGATAGACTTCCGTAGATACGGGTCGTATCAGGGTATCGCTTTAGCGATACCGCAAGGCTCGAAATCAATCGCCCCTTTAGGGGCTGACCGTCAACAGCCGTCGCAGGAGTCCGATTCATGAAGCGCATTCACAAGGTCGCCATCCTCGGAGCCGGCACCATGGGCGCCCGCATCGCAGCGCATTTCGCCAACGCCGGAGTTCCTTCCCTGCTTCTCGATATCGTGCCGCCAAACACGCCTTCAGACGCGGACACCTCCGCACGCAACAAATTCGCCGCCGCCGGACTCGACGGTGCCAAAAAGTCAAAGCCCGCTGCGTTTTTCGAACCGTCACTTTCTCGACTCGTAACTGTGGGAAATTTCGACGACGACCTGAAGCGCCTCGCCGACGTTGATTGGATCATCGAAGCCGTTGTCGAGAATCTGGAAATCAAACGCTCTTTATTAAAGAAGGTGGAGGCCATCCGCAAGCCCGGCACCGTCGTCACCACCAACACCAGCGGCCTTCCCGTGGCCAAGATCGCCGAGGGATTTTCCGAAGACTTCCGGCGCTCGTGGTTCGGCACCCACTTTTTTAATCCGCCGCGCTACATGCGTCTGCTCGAACTGATCCCGACGCCCGAAGCCGACCCCGCGCTGATCGAAGCCGTCACCCACTTCTGCGACACGCAACTCGGCAAGGGCGTGGTCATGGCGAAAGATACGCCCAACTTTATCGGCAATCGCATCGGCACATTTTCCGTGCTCAACGTAATGCGCCTGATGCAGGAAATGGACCTGACCATCGAAGAAGTCGACGCGCTCACCGGACAAACCGTAGGCTGGCCGCGCTCGGCCACCTTCCGCACCATCGATCTCGTGGGCCTCGACATTCTCGGACACGTCGTCTCAAACATGACCGGAGCAAGTGTGGGGCGGGCGCCCTCGCCCGCCTCCCTCGACGAGCGCACTGACCTGAAACTTCCCGACTTCTACCGCCAGATGATCGAGCGTAAATGGCTTGGCGACAAGACCAAAGGCGGCTTCTACAAGAAGGTGAAAAGCCCAGACGGTAAAGAGGACGAGCGCATGGCGCTCGACTGGAAGACGCTGGAATACCATCCGCGCCAGAAGCCAAAATTCGCCGCGCTCGACATGGCAAAAAATGTGGAGGAGACGGGCGCGCGCGTACGTATGCTGCTTGGCTTGAACCACGACGGAGGCGCCACGCAGAAGTCCGACAAGGCTGCCGCCTTTCTTTGGTCCGCGCTTTCCGATTTGTGGACCTATGCCGCCAACCGCATTCCCGAAATTTCCGATTCCATCGTCGAAATCGACAGCGCCATGCGCCTCGGCTTCAACTGGGAACTGGGCCCCTTCGAACTTTGGGCCGCCGCCGGGGTGGAAGCCACCGTCGCTCGCATGAAGAAGGAAGGGCGTCCAGTCGCGGTGAATGCAGAAAAACTATTGGCCTCCGGGCAAAAGAGCTGGTATGTCGATGACCCGAAAACCGCGTCGGGCAGGCGCTACTGGGAACTGAGAACTGGGAACTGGGAACTGATTTCCGTTCCCGCCGGAGTCTGGTCGGTCGAAGTCGCAAGAAAAACGAGATCCAACGGCGTCGTGAAGAAAAATTCCGGCGCGTCGCTGGTCGATCTCGGCGACGGCGTGGGCTGCATCCAGTTCCACTCGAAGATGAACGCCCTCGGCGCCGACATCATTTCGCTAATCCTGCAAGCTCTGAAGCCGGGCGGCCCAGGTGATGCCTTCGACGCCTTCGTCATCACCAACGACGCCCAGAATTTCTCCGTGGGCGCGAACCTGATGTTGCTGCTCATGTCTGTACAGGAAGAAGAGTGGGATGACGTCGACCTCGCCATCCGCCAATTTCAAGGCATGACGCAGGCCATCAAGTTCTCTCCGAAGCCGGTGGTGATCGCGCCCTTTGGGCTCGCTCTGGGCGGAGGCTGCGAAGTCTCGCTCCACGCCGCGGCGCGCCAACCTCACGCCGAGCTCTACATGGGACTGGTCGAAGTCGGAGTCGGCTTGCTGCCCGGAGGCGGCGGCTGCAAAGAGATGTTGCTGCGCGCGGTGGACGGCGCCGCGTCGATTCGTCCCGATGGCCGCGGCGAGTCGGTGGAACTGATGGAGGCGATGAAGAGAGCTTTCGAAACCATCGCCACCGGGAAAGTATCAACCTCGGCGCACGAGGCTCGCAGCCTCGGATTCTTGTCGAGCTCCGACCGCATCACAATGAACCGTGAACGCGTGCTCTTTGACGCGAAAGCGCGCGCGCTCGAACTGGCGCGCGCCGGCTACGAACCTCCGGTGATGCGCACCAATATCCCCGCGCCCGGCGAAAACATTTTGGCCGCGCTAAAAATGGGCGTTCACCTCATGCGCCAGGGCAGCTACATCAGCGATCACGAACAAAAGCTGGCCACAAAAATTGCCGAAGTCCTCTGCGGAGGCAACATCACTCCCGGCACTTCGGTCAGCGAACAATACTTGCTCGATCTCGAGCGCGAAGCCTTCAAGTCACTATGCGGAGAAAAGAAGACGCAAGAGAGAATCCAGTTCACGCTGAAAACCGGCAAGACACTTAGGAATTAACGATGCCAAATGGCTTTTCCGGCCCCGTTCATCGTTCCGAAGGATTTGAAGGAAGTGATCCTCAGTAAGATTGACGACCTAGAAATGAGTGCCCCCGGCGGATTGATTGAAGGATATTCGGCAATGGCGAAGGATGCGGACGCCGAACGGGAAGCGGAGGAATGGTCGGAGGGCTTGATCGGCGATGCATCCACGCAGGGGTGAGGTGTGGTGGGTGTCGTTCGATCCCTCGGTGGGCGGCGAGATTCAGAAGACTCGTCCAGCTTTAATTCTGAGTAACAACGCCGCAAACGCCGTCCCGAACCTGGTGATCGTCGTGCCACTGTCCAGCCAGACCGACAGACTTCATCCGGGCGAGGCTATGGTCACGCTCAACGGCAAGCAACGTAAAGTGAAAGGCGACCAGATCGCGACCGCCTCCAAGCAGAGGCTTCGCAACAAGGCGGGAGTCCTTTCTTCCCTGGATCTCGCGGCCGTGGAGAAAGCCGTGCTCGTTCAACTTGGCATTCGCCGCTAACCCGCTTGTTGATCTTGACTCAATCCGCCGACTGCGACCCGGTTCGTACAATTGTCGTTATAACGACATTCTACTGTCGATTCTCTTCCCTGATAGCCGGATTCTCTTTATTCCGCCAAACTTTCACCACGCTGCCGGCTCACCGCCTCCCGCGCAACAAATCTCATCGCGGATGCAGCGTATAATTTGGCAACAAGACTTCGCGAAGGATGGTATGAAATGTCCGCAGGCAATGGTGAGTCGGGAAACGGTGCGAATGGCAAGGATAAGGGCAAAGAGAAAACGATCGGGAAAGAGTTAGACGGCATTCTGAAGCCGCGGGCGGAGTGGCTGGCCAAGCGTAAGGCGGACAATAAAGACGGGAACTTCTCTCAGATGCACTACGCCCGCCAAGGCCAGATCACCGACGAGATGCGTTACATCGCGCACCGCGAAAAGATCGCGCCTGAACTCGTCCGCGATGAAGTCGCTCGCGGCCGCATGATTATCCCTGCGAATATCAATCATCCCGAACTCGAACCAATGGCGATCGGCGTCGAGTCGCTGTGCAAGATCAACGCCAACATCGGCAACTCCGCCGTCACTTCCAACATTGACGAAGAACTAAAGAAGCTGCACACCGCCGTCCACTACGGCGCCGACACCGTGATGGACCTGTCGACTGGCGGCGATATCCACACCATTCGCGAAGCGATCATTCGTCATTCGCCTGTGCCGATCGGGACGGTGCCGATTTATGAAGCGATCTCGCGCATCAAGCGGGTCGAAGATCTCAACAAAGAAGTGATGCTCGAAGTGATCGAAGAGCAAGCGCAACAAGGCGTGGATTACATGACCATTCACGCGGGCGTGCTGATCCAATATCTGCCGATGGTGTCAAAGCGCATTACTGGAATCGTCAGCCGCGGCGGCGCGATTCTTGGTCAGTGGATGGCGTATCATCACAAACAAAATTTTCTCTACGAATGCTTCGACGATATCTGCAAGATTTTCGCGAAGTACGACGTCAGCTTCTCGCTGGGAGATGGCTTGCGTCCAGGCTGCCTGGCCGACGCGAGCGACGAAGCGCAGTTTGCCGAATTAAAAACTCTCGGCGAACTCGCTCGCATGGCGTGGAAGCACGACGTCCAGGTAATGATCGAAGGCCCCGGCCACATTCCGATGCACAAGATTAAAGAGCAGGTGGAAAAAGAAAACGAGTGGTGCGACGAGGCTCCGTTCTACACCCTCGGTCCGCTAGTTACCGACATCGCTCCGGGTTACGATCACATCACGTCAGCGATCGGGGCGGCGATGATCGGATGGTACGGCGCATCGATGCTCTGCTACGTGACTCCGAAAGAGCATCTCGGCCTGCCCAACGAAAAAGATGTGAAAGACGGAATCATCGCCTACAAAATTGCCGCCCACGCCGCCGACATCGCGCGCGGACGTCCTGGCGCTCGCGATCGCGACGACGCGCTCAGTTTTGCCCGTTACAAATTCGATTGGGAAAAACAATTTGAGCTTTCACTCGATCCCGAGACGGCGCGTTCGATGCATGATGAAACTCTGCCCGAAGAGGGATACAAGACGGCGGCGTTTTGCTCGATGTGCGGCCCGAAATTCTGCTCGATGAATTATTCCAGCAAAGTGGACGAGTACAACAAGCAGGTTCACGGGCTGGAGAAGAAAGACTACTCGGAGTTGGTGGAGAAGCTGGTCACGCTCAAGTAGGTTATTGGGGCCCGGCTACCGGAACGACGGCGCGGGGAGTGAGCTACGCTCGAATTGTTAATTCTGTAGCTGAAGTTACTCCTGCCTTATTTGGCGGAGATATCACTAGGCGAAGGTGCTTCCCCGGATTGTCTCCGTCCCATCTTGACCAAGAACCCGAAACGCTATCCAAATGCTTGACTTCGTAACGGTTTTCCGAATCGTCATTTCGATCGCTAAAAATTGCAACCGTCGCCGAGCCGTTTTCAGGAACCATGGTCTCGGCCATTATGGTCACATTGGAGTATTGCCCAATGTCGATTTTTTCATAGACAGCATGTTCGGTTGGGTTGATCTTTTCGAACTCTATCAGTCGGACTCCTTTTGTCACCGTGCTGCCGCGCTCTAAATAAGCACTGCCTCCCGCCGCAATCGCTCCCATTACTAAGACGACATTTAGAAGCAGACCCTGGCCTTTCATGTACCTTCCCCAGCCAGCGCTGCTTAGAAGGTTACTGCCTAACTTGTAAAGGCCTTTGCGAACATAGGGAACGAGGATCGCAATAGTGGCCAGCAGCGCCCCGAGCAGATAACGATAGGCGCTCAAGAACTGCAAGATGTCTTCTCTGCTAGGAGGTACGGCTGTACTGATGTTAAGTCCCTTCTAAGGATTGAATCTCTGGGACCGCTTGCCTGATAGATGCGCCTGTGCGCCGATGGCGGCGGAAGCCCCTTCTCGACGCGAGAAGGGGCGCACCCCCAGCTTTTATTTCGAACCCAAAACAACGGCAAAACCCGAGTTATACCTCATTGCAAATGCGGCCCACTCCTCTAGTTTGTTAGGCTAGACGAGGGGGATTTGTTCCGATGTCACAGTACGAGCAGCTGCGAGAAGAGTTCGAAAACTACGCTCGCTCCGCCGGCGGGGCGAAGCCTTTGATGGAGCACATCGCCCGGCGGTTGCATGAAGAGATGACGCGCTACAACTGGGTCGGCTTTTACCTGATGGAAGCCCCCGCTTTCGACGCTCTGGTGCTCGGGCCGCACGCTGGCAGCTTTAAGCCGACCCTGCGCATCCCGCTGGACAAAGGATTGTGCGGAGCGGCGGCCACCACCGGCCAGACTGTGGTCGTCAACAACGTGGCGGCCGACCCTCGCTACCTTGGGTCGGATCTCGTCAAGTCCAATATTGTGGTGCCGATCTTCGTGAAGAGGCGGGTGGTGGCTGAGCTGTGTATTGAGAGCTACTTTGCGGAAACTTTCTCTCCGGCAGAGCAGAAATTCATCGAGTCGTGCGCCGAGGTGGTTGGCCGGTGCCTGGAAAAAGAGGCGCTTGCGAAAAGCGCAAAGGGCGGGCCGTCTAATGCACCCGCCGGGCTGGCGTAGCGAGGCCCGCGTTTCTACTGTTGTGGTCCAAACGAGGGGCTCGAGCAGCGCCCGCCGCCAGATTTATTTCTTCAACTTTATTTCTTCAACTTTATTTCTTCAACCCCGCCGTCCAGTTCACCACCACGTTGATGTCGTGTGTGGATTCACCCATATCAGTGTTCACGATTAGGCGTCCGTCCGTCGCAACATCCCAGGAGTCGCCTCGGGTCGTGGTACGCGGATGGGCGTTCACGTAGGTCTGGGCCGCGCCGATATCGGCATTCTTTCCATGCGCCGCAAACGGGACCTTCACGATGGTGCCGTCCCCCCGCTCATACAGCACTGCTTGCCCGTTCGGAAACCAACGCACCGCAATCGCCCCGTCCGCCGAAATCTGCCATTTCCCGTTGGCTTCCGGGAAGCTGGTGACGTAAGTCTCGAAGCCGCCACTCTCCGAGGAAAGGTATGCCACCCATTTTCCATCCGGGGAAAAGCGAGCCTGTATGATTGGGAACGGCGAGGCCGAGAGGAACAGCTTGGGTTTGCGCTCGCCATACATGGGGAGCACGTACAAGGAAACCGGGTTGGGCAGCGCGGCGGCCTGATACAAGAGATACTGACCATCCTTCGACCAGTCATCCACCGTGTTAAGCACTGTTCCTTCGGAGATCAACTCCTCCTGCTTGCCTGAGCCACCGGCCTCTTTTACGTACATTTTCGATCCGCCGGGTCCCATCCTCGAAAAGGCAACGCGGCCGCCGTCCGGTGCCCAGACGGCTGCGTTTACGAAGCCAGTCGTGGTGAATGTAAGGCGAGTCTTGACGCCGCGCGTCAGATCGTAGATCCAAAGCTCGATGTGGGGAGCGCCAATTGTCACGGCCAGGTGGCGTCCATCCGGAGAGAGCCGGAGGTCGCGATAGTTCTCTCTGATCTCGGCCGCTCGCGTTGGCGGCTTGCCTCCCGGGGCCAGCCAGAGCAATTCGGATGGCTTCTCTCCGCTGCCCACCTGATAGACGAGAACTCCGCCGCGGGAAACGTCAAACGCGCCCCGCCAGGTCCCGGGATTGCGACTCACCCCCTGCGCAACGGACACCGGGTCGCCGTTTAGTTCGTCGCCACGGTCATTGAACGGCACGGCCATCAGGATGCCGCTTTGCACATAGAACAGGTACCCCGGCACCACCATTGCGTTGCTGTCGGAGGGCATGAGCATACGGTCTTTCTTGTTATCGAGCTTGCCATCGATCGACCCAAGATAGATACCGTTGTCCGCATTCGCCTCGGGATCGCCGTGAGAAGTGGCGAGATAGAGGAAGGCATGGCCATCGGGCAGCCACACCGGCCAGCGGTGCGTGGTGTGCATTTCAGTGTTAAGGGTGGTAACCGGTTTGGCTGTGCCCCCGGTTGCGGGCACCACAAAAATGTTGGTGGTGGGTGTTGGAGCAAACAGAATCATGTTGTTTGTGCCCCAACTCCCGCCGCGGGCGAAAGGCGCGTCTGCTAAGTCCAGCACGGGACCGGTCTCAATCGGCGCCTTTCTCAACTTGCCGTTGGCGAAAAACCCCAGCCACCTACTGTCGGGCGACCAGAAGGGATAGGTTCCCGCTTCGGTGCCAGTCAGTGGACGGGATTCGCCGCCCTTCAATGCGCGCACCCACAGTCGGGACCGGCCTTGCTCGTCTCTGGCCGTGAACGCGATGTTCGCACCGTCGGGCGAAATCACCACCGGACCGGCGGCGTCGTCATCCATCAGCAGAAAATCCGTCTTTTCCGGCGCAGGAATCGATGCTCGCACCTCAACTGCCGGAGTAGCCGGCTTGCGCAGGAAGAAGAGAATTGCGGCTAGGGCCGCGATCAACAGAATGCAGGCAGCGGCGAGCGCGGGGACAATTCGGCTCGGCGTGTGGGGCTTGGCGGCTTCGGGCGGGCGGCCCGATGTAGCAATCCATTTCAGCTCAGCCTTTACGTCGGCCGCGCTTTGCCAGCGCTCTTCGGGATCTTTCGCGAGTGCGCGCTGGATCACATGATCGAGAGAGACGGGAGTCAGCGGCCGACCCGTCGAGATCGGCTCCGGCTCTTTCTCCAGGATCGCGCTCATGACGCTGATCTGAGTCTTGCCCACAAAGGCCCGTTTGCCGGTGAGCATCTCGTAGAGGACTGCACCGAGGGCAAAGATGTCGGTGCGCGCGTCGGCTTCTAGTCCCTGAACCTGCTCCGGCGCCATGTACTGGAAGGTTCCGACAATTTTGCCTTCCTGGGTCAGCGGCCGGCTCATGGTGGCGACGGAGCCCGAGGCCATTGCGCCCAGGCCTTGTACCGGTTTGGCCAGGCCGAAATCCAGAAGCTTGGCTCCGGACTTCGTCAGCATGACGTTTCCAGGCTTCAGGTCGCGATGCACAATGCCATTTTTGTGCGCCGCCTCCAGCGCCTGTGCGATCTCAATTCCATATTGCAGCGCCTGCGCGAGCGGCAGTGGACCTCTTTCCAGGTGCCGCTGCAGAGACTCGCCCTCCAGTAGCTCCATCACCAGATAGTCGGTTCCATCCTGCGAACCAATGTCGTAGAGATGGCAGATGTGGGGATGGGACAGGGCCGAAATCGCCCGCGCCTCGCGCTCGAAGCGCGCCTTCAAATCGGGATCGGAAGAAAGATCCTCGGGCAAGACTTTGATGGCGACGTCGCGTCCCAGACGCGTGTCGTGAGCGCGGTACACCTCGCCCATGCCGCCGGCGCCCAGGGCGGAGACGATTTCATACGGCCCGAGTTTCTTGCCAGGAGTGAGAGCCATCCGCGCGCCATTATAGCGCCCGTGGACCGGCGGCGCTCACCAGGAGCTTGCGGAAGAAGTCGTCGTGGACGCAAGAGAGGCTCACCGCAGGCGCTAAAGCGCGGAGACATTTTCAACGCTTTATGGCACGAGTGAACTCGTGCCCTTCCCGCTTCTTGCCGAATTCTTTAGTTTTTTCGCAAGCTGCTGTTACTCCAACACCTTCGCGGCTCGGTTCAGGGCTGCGGCCAGGGCTGCGATTTGCGCCTGGGTGCGGTTGAGATCTCCACCATCAATTGCCTCGTTCACCCCCGGAATGACAACGGCCGCATATCCGGTGTACTGTCCGGGCGCGTAAATCGCATGATGAAACCAGGGACGGTTGGGCAAGCCCTCGGGAATCAGCAACGCGCGCTCCGCTTCGCGGAGTTTGGCATTCATGCGCTCGGCTGCTCCAGGCAGCTTCCGCTGCTTCTGCAACATTTTTGCGCCTGCTTCCTGCAGGTGACGCGCGGCTTCCAATGCCGCCGAGAAGTTTGGCGCTTTATCTCCGAAGCGTTCTTTGCTTTTGTTCTTTGCGGCGTCGAGGTACACCAAAATTTCCTTACCGTAGTCCTCGTAGTCGTACGGCAGCACGTCGGCGCTCGACATGCGCAGTACTTCCAAGCCGTAAATTCGCGCCATCTGCTGTTCGTAGACAAACTCGGGATCGCCGAATTTCTTGAACCACGCGAAGTTATCAAACGCGGAGTGATAGACGCCATAGTCACCCGTCGAACTGATATCGGTGGAAGGTACGCCCAGATGCTGCAGGAACACTGTGTAATCGGAGCCGCTGCCGAGATCGCCCACCGGAACATCGCTATGAATTGCCGCCGGTGCCGGACGGGGCGTCCCGTTTTCCGATCGGCCGTTTTCCGACCGGTTGTTCTCCGCGCTCGGTTCGCTCGTTTTCTTCCATGTGTCGTACACGGTTCCGCCTTCAGGCGAAGCAACAGCCTTGGCAATCTCGCGGATAAATTCCTTCAAACTCGGCACGCCCGAAGCGCCGAACTTCTTGCCTGAGACGGCAACGTCCATATTGAAATACGCGGCCGAGTTCCCAAGCTCGTGGGCGTGATCTTCGCCCCACTCGGTCGACCCAATCAGTCCTTCTTCTTCGGCGTCCCAGCTACCAATCACGATCGTGCGCTTTGGCTTCCAGCCCGACTTCAGCAGTTCGCCCAATCCGTGGACCGACTCCAGCATCGCCGCCGTCCCGCTGTTCGGATCGACCGCGCCATATACCCAGGCATCGCGATGATTGCCCGCGACCACCCACTCGTCAGGCGCCGATGTTCCCCGAACTTTCCCAATCACATCCCAAATGGTGCGGAACTGATAGTCCTGCTTCAGGTGCATCTTCAACTTCGCGGGACCGGGGCCGACGTGGTACGTGAACGGCAGCGCTCCCTGCCACTCGCGCGGCGATGGCGGACCGCCGAGGTGTTCGAGAATCGGCGAGGCGTCGGCGTAAGACAGCGGAGTCACGGGAATTTTCGGCAACTGCTCAGAGGCAGCGGGAGAAACGCGCTTGTCATCCGCGAGCGCCGGCGTCGATGCGACTCCCGGCGTGGTCGGATCTCCGGGAAACTGAAACATAAAACCGACCGAGCCGCGCTGCACCGCGCTTGCCGGACGCCACGGTCCCTTGGGATACGCGTCGCCGCGGTAGTAGCCATCGTCTTTCGGGTCGGAATAAATAATGACGCCGGCAGCGCCACGTTCCTGAGCGACAAATTCCTTCACGCCTCGGAAATTCTCTCCGTAACGCACGATGACGATCTTGCCGCGGACGTCGACATTCATCTGCTTCAGCTTGTCGAAATCGGCCGGCGAGCCGTAGTTCGCATAGACCACGTCTGCCTCCGCATCGCCCGAGGGCGACATGCCGTTAAACGCGTTGACGATGCGCGGGTCGTCTTGAAAGGAATCGCCATCAACATGCTCGCGACGCGGTCCGTGCATCTCGACTCCGGCGGGAGCGGTCATATCCACGCTGATCTCGGCCGGATAATTCAGCCACACTTTGTATTCGACAATCTCGGTATCCAGTCCAGCCTCGCGGAATTTCTTCGCCACGTACTCGGCGGTGGCTTTGTCTTCGGGAGAGCCGGCGATGTGCGGCGCCTGCGTGAGAATGCGCAGGTGCTCTTCCGCCAGCCTGGCATCGGGCACGGCCAGAAATCTCTTTTCGATTTCCCGTTCGGCGGCGACATCGCGGAAGCCGCTGATCGACCAGTTATCGGGCTTTTTTTGTTGGCCGGCACTCTCAGAGTTCCTCTCCGAGCTGGCAACTGCGACGTCGTTGGCCTGCAGATTCGAGCCGATCAACACCAAGAATAGAATTGCTGCCGAGAAAACTTTCATTGCGCTCCTTCTAAAGACCGCTTGATCGAGACGATGCGGTATTCCTTAAAAACATTCAGAGCTTCGCCAGCACGGCGAAGATCTCATCGATGGGTGCAGGTTGGTCATCGCCGTAGCTCTTGCGGAAAGCCACTTTCCCCGCGCGATCCACGATCACGACCGCGCGTTCACTCGAGCCTGCGTCGCCGCCGGACTTTCTTAAAAGCCCGTAGCGCTCCGAAACTTCTCCGTGCGGCCAGAAATCGCTGCACATCGGAAAATCAAACGGGCCAATCTCCCGCTCCCAGGCGGTAGTGTTCATGATGGAATCCACAGTGATCGCGACGATCTCCGCGCTGCACATCAGCACTCGCGGACGCTGCGCCTGATAGCCAACCAACTGCGCCGCGCTGACTTCCTGCCAGTTGTAGGGATAAAACGCCAGCACCACATTTTTCTGTTTCCGATATGTGCTCAAACGCAACGGTTGTCGGACGCCCGAAATCAGCGCCGGAAGTTCGAACTCCGGCGCGGCATCGCCGACGCCCGGCGTTCCCAACTCGAGTACTCCGCGCAACCTCTCTTCTGACATAAGACCCGGGAACAAGAATCGGCGCAATTTCTGGCAAACTCAAGATTGTATCGCGGCCAGCGAGAGGCCGTTTGAACGGGTTACACTGGAGGGTGGTCAATAAGGCACCAACCACTCGTTTTTCCGGCCAGGTGGAGAACTACGTACGCTACCGGCCAGGATATCCGCCGGAAGTTCTCGAAATGATGGCCCGCGAATGCGGCCTGCTGCCGAGCCACATGGTTGCCGATGTTGCTTCCGGCACGGGGATTTTTAGCCGGCTTCTTCTGGAACACGGGAATTCGGTTTTGGCCGTCGAGCCCAACCCGGAAATGCGCGAAACCGGCGCACGTTTGCTCGCATTCTATGCAGGTGGAAGCCGGTTTGTTTCCGTCGCTGGATCGGCCGAAGAGACTACGCTCGGCTCCGCGTCGGTTGACTTCGTAACGGCAGCACAAGCGGCACACTGGTTCGATCTGCCTCGGGCTCGCGCGGAATTTGTCCGCATTTTGAAGCCCGGGGGATGGTGCGTGCTGATCTGGAACGAGCGCGACACTGCGTCCACGGCTTTCCTCCGGGACTATGAGCAACTCCTGCTCTCCTACGGAACCGACTATAAGGATGTGCGCCATGAAGGCACAACCGGGATGATTTCGGAGTTCTTTGCTCCGGCACGCTGCCAGGAGTGCGTCTTTCGCCTGCAGCAGCAGTTTGACTACGCGGGAGTTGCAGGAAGACTGTGGTCTTCTTCCTATGCCCCGGGCGAAGGTCATCCGAATTACGCGCCGATGATGGAGGAACTTGAGCGGATATTTCGGGCGCACGCGAAGGACGATCGGGTCGCGTTTGAGTACAAGACGCGGGTCTTCTACGGCAGGTTGAGCGAGTGAGGCAAATTTGTAATTTGGTAATTTTGTAATTTGAGAGCAAAGTCGCAGACCTCGTTTCGAAATTACGGTTTCAAATTACAAAATTACTAAATCGCCCTATCCCCATGTCTGAAACCAAATCGTTCCACATGTCTCCCGAGGAGTTCCGGCGGCAGGGCCACGCGGTTGTGGACTGGATCGCCGACTACCATTCGCGCGTTGAAGCGTTTCCGGTTTTGTCGCGCGTGCAGCCGGGCGAAATTCGATCGAAACTGCCCGCCCACGCTCCGGAGCGGGGCGAAACCTTCGAGCAGATTTTCGGCGACATGGAGCGCGTCATCCTGCCGGGCATCACCCACTGGCAGTCGCCCAACTTCTACGCCTATTTTTCCGCGAATGCCTCGGGGCCATCCATTCTCGGCGATCTCGTTTCCTCCGGACTCGGAGTGCAGGGCATGTTGTGGTCGACGAGTCCGGCGTGCACGGAACTGGAAACGCATGTGCTCGATTGGCTGGTCCCCATGCTCGGCCTGCCAGAGAAATTTCTTTCCACCAGCAGCGGAGGCGGGGTCATTCAAGACACTGCCTCCAGCGCCAACCTCTGCGCGTTGCTGGCGGCCCGGGAGCGGGCCACAAAGTTCGCCAGTAATCGTAAAGGTTGTGACGGACGCCTAGTGGCGTATTGCTCAACACAAACACATTCCTCCGTCGAAAAAGCGATGAAGGTCGCAGGCCTGGGGTCGGACAACCTGCGCGAGATCGAAGTGGACCAGAACTTCGCGATGCGCTCCGAAGCGTTGGCGCGCCAAATCGATTCCGACCTCAAAGCTCGGCTGATCCCATGCTTCGTGTGTGCAACCGTCGGAACCACATCGTCGTACGCGATCGATCCGGTGCGCGAAATCGCGGCCATCTGCCGCGATCGCAATCTCTGGCTACATGTCGACGCCGCGATGGGCGGCACGGCTGCGCTCTGTCCCGACTTCCGATTCATTCATGACGGAGTGGAGTTCGCGGACAGCTATTGCTTCGACCCACACAAATGGATGTTCACTAATTTTGATTGCAGCGTCTTCTACGTCGCCGATCGAAAGCATCTGATTCAAACGCTCTCCGTTCTGCCCGAGTACCTGCGCAACGAAGCGACGGAATCTGGCGCTGTCATTGACTATCGCGACTGGCACATCCAACTGGGGCGGCGTTTTCGCTCGCTCAAGCTTTGGTTTGTCATACGGCACTACGGGATTGAAGGCCTGCAACACCACATTCGCGAGCATGTTCGTCTGGCCCAGCAGTTTGCCGAATGGGTGCGCCAGGATGCGCGCTTCGAACTCGCGGCACCCGCGCAACTGAACTTGGTCTGCTTCCGCCTGCGTTCGGGAGATCGGGCCAATCAGCTGTTGCTGGACCGGCTGAATGGCAGCGGCGATCTGTATCTTACGCATACCAAACTTGACGGCAAATTTACGCTGCGATTCTGCGTGGCGCAAACCAACACCGAGGCCCGCCATGTGGAGCACGCGTGGCAGCACATTCAGCAAGAGACCGCGAAGCTTGCGAGCGACGGTGCCCCGGCTTAAAAACAATCACGTAGGGACAGCCGCCCTCGGCTGTCTCGCGGGGCGAAGCACCGCTATTGTTGCCGTAAGCGCGATGTGAAGCTCGATGAAGGCTCGCGAGTTGCGCTTGCGCCCGGACCGCCGAGGGCGGCTGTCCCTACGCCAGCGCCCGGTCGATCGTCTTTTTCTCTTCCGCCGTCAGCCGTCGCACCGAGCCCTTCTTCAGTTCGCCGAGCTCAAGCGGGCCGATCGAAACGCGCACCAGACGCAACACTTGAACTCGCAACGCTTCGAGAAGGCGGCGGATTTGGCGGTTCTTACCCTCGTCCAGCGTAATTTCGATCCAGCTATTCTTGCCGCCGTGACGAAGAAGGCGCGAAGCTTTCGCACAGAGCGGCTCGGCAGATTCGCCTTCCACCGTGTCTCCGCGAGTGATTCTTGCCAGCAGCTCGGCGTCGGCGACACGGTCCACTTGAACGTGATATTTCTTGTCGAGGTGGCTGGCAGGATCGGCAATCTTCGCGGCCCACTCCGAATCGTTGGTCAATAGCAGCAACCCTTCGCTTGCCTTGTCCAATCGTCCCACGGGACCAACCCACGGCAACGCGGGGTCCAGCAAAGTGTAGACCGTGGCGCGGCTCTTTTCATCGGATGCGGTGGTCACGATGCCGCGAGGCTTATTCATGAGCAGGTAGATGGCGGGGGCTTTGTGGAGCGGAGAACCGTCCACCTCAATTTGGTCTTGCGGGATCCGCGCCGGGCGCTCTGGATCTCGAGTAACACGCCCGTTGAGAGCGACGCGACCACTGCGAATTAAGATCGCGGCTTGGGAGCGGGAGCAATAGCCGAGTTTCGAGAGTGCGCGAGCCAAGCGAATGTGTTTCTGCGTAGACAATTGATTAGTCGACGTGCTCGCCGTCTTCGATAAAGCCGATTTCCGCCGGAGGCAGTTTGTCGTTTGCCTTCGCCCAGAAGACGTACAGAGTTGGCAGCAGGATTACGGCGATGAAGAGTTCGACGATCAGGCCGCCGACGATCACGATCGCAAAGGGCCGTTGCGAGTCGGAGCCGATGTCGTGCGACATGGCGGCGGGCAGCAAACCGAGCGTCGCCACCAGCATCGTCATCATGATGGGGCGCAAGCGCAGCGAGGCGCCTTCTCTCGCGGCTTCGCGCGGATTTCTCCCGCGGGTGCGCAGTTGGTTGATGTACTCGACCATGATCACGCCGATTTCCACCGACACTCCAATCAGCGCGAGAAATCCCAAGCCCGACGAAACGGAAAAATGCGTGCCCGTCAGCAGCAGGCTCAGGAGTCCGCCAAGCGGCGACAGTCCAACGACGGCGAGAATCAGCCCAACCCATTTCCAGGAGTCGAAGGCCGAGTAAAGAATGAATGCCATCAGCAGTAGCGTGATCGGCACAATCACCGCCAGTCGTCTGTTCGCGCGCTGCTGGCTCTCGTATTCGCCCGTCCAATCGAGGTGATAGCCCTCGGGGAACTTCACTTTCTGGCCGACGTCTTCGATGGCTTGCCGGACCGTGCTGCCGAGGTCGCGCCCGCGGACGCTGTATTTGATGGCGATATAGCGGGAATTGCCCTCGCGGTAGATGCTGGACGCGCCGTCCTCCAATTTGATCTGGCACAGATAGCCGAGCGATACGCGTTCCCCGGAAGGTGCGAGAATCCGAATGTTAGCGATATCTGCCACGGTCTTGCGAAACGGTTCCTGGTAGCGGACGGTGAGGTCGTAGCGTTGCTCACCGATCAGGATCTGGCTGACGGCCTTT
>JAYUJG010000076.1:0-2933 GCA_043765355.1 Acidobacteriaceae bacterium
CTATCGCGCCATCCTGCGGCAAGATATGAGGATTCTGAAAAATCCTTAGGAAGTACTCCTTGTTGATCGAAGGCGACCTCGCCGGGGACCCGTCTCCCCCTTAATACGCTTTGTCAGCCGCCACCCTCACATTGGAGTGATCGGCAGTTTGAACATGGACGTGGTGGCGGTTGCGGCCATTGCCAAACTTGGCGGTAAAACGGATATGCTAGGCCGCATCGGCGACGACGACTTTGGACGCCGCATGCGCGACAACGTTGCGAGTCCTGTGTGTGCGAGTCCTGTGTGTGCGAGCCTTGACCGATTGACTCCCAGTTGCCGGGCAAGTTCGCGACCAAGGGATGGGGGAAGAATGTAAAGCCTTACCCAATCGGGGAAGCGATCCACCAGGTGATTCCATTCGAATCTAGGACACCAGCCGTCCTATGCCCGTATGGTTTGTCCTCCGGCGCGCCCTGAGACTTCGCGCCCAATTCAAGAGCCTTGGCATAGGCGCCATCCACGTTCTCAACCCACAAGAATAGAGCGGCCGGCAGGGCCTTCCACTGCTCGCCGGCCTGGCCCAGCATGATCAGCGAATCGCCTACACAAATTTCGGCGCAGCGCGTCCGGGTAGGCTTTGGCGGAATCGATGGTGGTCAGAATGACGGTGTGATCGGATCGAACGCCCGTGCTTTTATCAACCGCGTGAGAGTAGCGGCGCTGCAGAATGACGTTGGACTTGGTGCGCACGACGAAGAAGGCGGCGCTGAGCGTGAAGACGTAGAGACGCTCGAAATCCACGTAGCCACGGTCCATGACGTAGAACGCCCCGGCCTCCGCCAGGATCTCATCGAGGATGTTGACGTCATGCACTTTCCCGTCGGTAATGCTGATAAACGTGGGGATATTGCCGTGCAGGTCCAGCAGCGTGTGCATCTTCACGGCGGCTTTGTGCTTCCGGAACTTCGCCCAGGGGAACAGCGAAAGGCAGAGATCGATTGTAGTGGAATCGAGCGCATACAGGCTCTGGTCGAGCTCGACGCCGATGGGATCGTGAGCGTACAATGGCCGCGCGATGCCGATCAGGACCTGAGCGAAATCTCCATAGATGCGCCAGTCGTGAGTCTCGTTGGCGTCGGCGAGAGATATTTCCTGCTATTTATAACGTGCATGGCATCCGTGCTCGCTTTCGGTCAAACAGAAGATAAAAGCGATAGCGGCCACGAGCCGCCCATGCTCGGCATTCACTGGCCGAAAGATTTTCAGCCCGCCTCCGCCCCTCACAAAACTCCCAACATGATTTTTCATAACGGCGAGATCATGCCCACTGCAAGTGTGCGCGCGATTTTCTGGGGAACCAGTTGGTCGAGCAGCCCCGGCGATAAGATCACCGGGTTGGACACCTATTACCAAGGATTTCGCGGCTCCCCTTACGCGAACGCGTCCGATGAATATACCGGTACGAACGGGCAGGTAACGAGTACGGTTTCATATACCGGCCACAGTATAGATGGCACTACCGCCAGTGGTGGCGGCAGTACCTCCGCAATTCTGGGCGAAGTTTGCAAGATCATTGGCCCCAACGCAGTTCACAACGGCTACTATCCTGTGTATGTTGATCTGCCGCGTGGCAGTGCAGGCTATTGCGGGTATCACAGCGCCGGCACCTGCAATGGGGTTACTGTCCAGTTCGCGTTCTTCTGGAAACTGGATGGCGATTCAGGCTGTGATCCGGGAGATACATCGGGATTGCACTCCCAAGGCTTGGCCGCGCTGGCAAACACAAGCGGGCACGAGCTTTCGGAAGCGCGCACCGATCCGAATAATGGCGGATGGTATGACTCCCGAGGACAAGAGAACGGAGACAAGTGCAATTTTACTTTTGCTCATTCCCTTGTGACGTTCTCCAACGGATCTCAGTGGAAGATTCAAAGCGAGTGGTCCAACAACGCTTATAACGCCGGTACCGGGTTTCCTAACAGCTCAGGCCAGCATGGATGTATAGACAACTGAGATTCGGTCAACTTCGAAGGAAATTCGTCCGACAACGATTCTGAAGCTGGCGTACATCGAGCGGCCATTACAGTCGCTTCTGCCCAATGCACCTGCGTCTCTTGCGGAACCGTTGCGGCACCAGAAGGAGGCAACTCAAAAGCGGGCGCGCACTCTGGACCAAGGCCACGCGGCAGCAGCGGCTGGACTCAACTGGGGGTCGTTGATCGATCTGTGACCTAACACGATCGTCGCTGAAGTCGCCATAAAAAGCGAATTATTGTGAATTTTCTGGGATTGCGCGAAATCAAAGCGGGCATTTACACTGGCAAAAGGACCTGCGTTGTAACCTCCCTTCACGTCAACCCCTAGCTTCGTTTGCAGATCGTGAGTATCCTGAATCCGAGAGATCTCCCATTTCACGGTTGCGGCGGGCGCGCCCGTAACCTGGGTGATCGCCCCTTGCACCGCTTTCCCCGCTGGACTTGCGTTTGTGGACTCTACACCGATCCCGAAATCGAAGCTATCTTCAAACGGAACGGTGATTTGCTGTAAGGCCATTGTCACTACTCCCTTCGCTAATGCTCATTATGCACTGGTCATGCACTGGTCAGATGTCACCGGGCCAGATTTTAGCCCGAGGTACGCCCGCTACATTTTTCACTAAATCGCCGTTACTGGACCGCACGTGCCATCTGCGGTGGAGCACCTTGCCACAAAACACTCAGGGTGGCCGTGCGTTTTCCGCTCGGCATCGGCTTCGGAAAACTTGGTGCGCGGAACACCTACCCAGTAGCCATCGCTTGTCGCTCCCTCTACTAGCAGGGGATGATCCTTCCGCGGGCACATGGCAAGGTACTGATCTCCCGACTGGTCGGCTGGGCCCTGAAAGTCCGGGCCAATCGGCTTGAGCTTAACGTCCCCTGGGATGGTCACCACGGTCAACACCACGGAAACCA
>JAYUJG010000077.1:0-9973 GCA_043765355.1 Acidobacteriaceae bacterium
AGCTTAATCATAGGGTTATCGCCAAGGTTACCGGCTCTAATATCTCCCACTTTGCCATTGCGCCGAACCGCGTAAATCGCCTACTATCGGACAGTTGCAGGGGATATGCGCCTCCGGTTCGTAATTTGGCCCGACTCTTGCACGCTATCAGTACGCCGATAGATGGATTGGCTATGTTCTGGACCAGCCAAACACTAGATTGGCCGACTACTACCGGGGATGGGTGAATTGAAGTTTCGGGCCTGTTGTCTTCGTCTCGCAGTTTTCCTGGGATTGGCAATGTTGCTGGAAGCAAGCGGCTTGGCCGCCAGCGTCAATCCGCGCACCGTCGCCCCGCACCGGAAATCCCGCGCCGTCACCGAAAATCAGCACGCCCGCAAGCGCATGCGCACCCTGGCGAAAAGCCGCGCCCCGCGCTCCCAGTTTTCGTCGTCCGCCTCACATCGCCGCCATCATTATTACGAACGCTTCCACACCAGTTCCTTCGCTTCCGACATCACCGAAGGCGACTTAACCGCTGGCGAAGATCCCGTGGTCCGCCAGGCCGCCATCGACGCTCTCGGCAACATGAATGGCACCGTGGTCGCCATCGAACCGACCAGCGGACGCATCCTCGCCATGGTCAACCAGAAGCTCGCGCTCTCCAGCGGTGCCCAGCCCTGCTCCACCATCAAACTTTCGGTCGCGCTCGCCGCACTGAGCGAAGGTGTGATCGACAAAAAAACGGAAGTCTCGCTCGGCCGTCGCAGCCGCATGAATCTTACGACTGCCCTGGCCCACTCCAACAACGCCTACTTCGAAGCGGTTGGCCGCAAATTGGGATTCGAGAAAGTGAGCTTCTACGCTCACCAGTTCGGTCTCGGCGAACTCGCCGGCTATCAAGTTCCGGGCGAGCAGTTAGGCACGTATCCCGAAGAAGAGATTTCCTCGAAACTCGGCGGCGTCGGCAAAATGTGTTCGTTTGGTGAGGGCATCTCGATGACCCCGCTGCAACTCGGCGCTTTGGTCACGGCGATCTCCAACGGCGGCACGCTCTACTATCTGCAGCATCCGGCCGATCCCGAAGCAGTCGCGAACTTTCAGCCCCGCGTAAAGCGCCACCTCGATATCGAGCCTGTGATCCCCGAACTTTCCGATGGCATGGCCGGCGCAGTCGCCTACGGTACCGCCCGCAGCGTGCGTCTAAACTTCAACGAAGAATCGATCCTCGGCAAGACCGGAACCTGTTCCCGAGCCGGCACCCGCTTCGGATGGTTCGCCTCCTACGCCAATACTGACGTAGGACGCATCGTCACCGTCGTTTTCCTGCAAGGTGGACGTCCCACCTTCGGCCCCAAAGCCGCCGAAATCGCCGGCCGCATGTACCGCAACCTCTATGACCACAACTTCTTCGTTGCCGGGACGGCTGCCACTACGTCGGCCCCCGACCTCCAGAAAGTCATTCCCGCCGCCCAGCAATAGTTAGAGGTAGTGTGGTGACGGGCGTTCCGCCCGTCCAGTCGAGCGCAGCTCGACCCGCGTAGTGTGGACCCCCTGCCGTTAGCCCGACTAAGTCAAGACTGTCTTTTGTGAGAGCGAACGACGAACAACCAGCTTCTAGGGAAACTCTGATTAAGGCCGCTTTCGAGTCGCTTTGAAAGGGCATGGCTTTAGCCATGCCCTTAGAACCCGCCACCCATGCGGCTTTAGCCGCTGAGGGTTACATCCCTAACCGTACCGTTGCTCCTGCCGAAAACTTAATCACACGTTCCCCCTAGCGTCGTTCCTTCACTTCGTCTTTCGCCACTACTCCGTCCTTGATGTAAACGATGCGGTGCGCGTACTCGGCAATGTCATGCTCGTGGGTCACGAGCACGATGGTGTTGCCTTCGGCGTGCAGTCGATCGAACAACGCCATGATTTCGTTTCCGGTTTGGGAGTCCAGGTTCCCCGTCGGCTCGTCAGCCAGAATGATGGCCGGCTTATTGACCAGGGCGCGGGCGATGGCGACACGCTGGCGTTGTCCGCCCGAGAGTTCGTTGGGCTTGTGGCTCATACGGGATTCCATGCCGACCGAAGTGAGCGTGGCCTTGGCGCGTTCAGCGCGCTCTTCGGCAGGAACTCCGGCATAAATCAGCGGCAGCTCCACGTTGTGCAGGGAAGTGGCCCGCGCCAGCAGGTTGAAGGTCTGGAAGACAAAGCCGATTTCTTTATTGCGGATGCGGGCTAGCTCGTCGTCGTCGAGATCGCTCACCAGTTGTTGGTTGAGCCAATATTGACCTTTCGAGGGCGAGTCGAGACAGCCGATCAGGTTCATCAACGTCGATTTCCCAGAGCCCGACGGACCCATGATCGCCACATATTCGTTGCGCTGGATGCGCAGGTTGATCCCGCGCAACGCGTGCACTTGTTCCGAGCCCATGTCGTAGGTCTTCCACAGGTCCTCGGTCGAGATCATGTAGGAGCTCGGTGCCGCCAAACCTGCGGTCGTATCGATTGGGAGTACCTCGGCTGTCGCCATTTTGCTCTCCTTCTGCGGATCGGGCTCGGGCACGCACGCTCCTCTGGCCGTTCTATGTTGGACGTTCTAACCCGACAGAGGTTAGACGCCGTCATCCCATCTGTAGAGACGCGGCTTGCCGCGTCTCCTTTAACCGGGCAAAAAATTCGGGTATCCGCAAACGCGGCAAGCCCCGTCTCCACCGGGCAGATCGAGTTAGCTTTCGTCTTCTTTTTTCGGGGCCGAGTTATCGATTTTGACACTCGTTCCCGGCTTCACCGTGCGTAAAACCTTATAACTGCCGGTGATCACTTCGTCGCCTTCATGCAACCCCTTGAGGACTTCGATATCCGACGTGCCGCTGATGCCGGTATCCACCGGAATGAATTCCGCCTTCTTATTGCGAATCGCGAAAACACCTTGTATCTCTTCTTTCTGCTTCGCTGCGTCCGCTGGTATACCGGGAACGCTCGCAGCTTCTACCGAGCCTTTCCCCCCATCCTTATCCCTCAGTGCGAGATCGGCCTGGGTGCGGACTGTGAGTGCCTGAATCGGAATGCTCAGCACGTTGCTGCGCGTCGCCGTCGTGATCTTGGCCGTTGAAGAAAGCCCCGGCCGCAGATCCTGCGGCGGATCCGTCAGCGTCACCACCACTTTGAAGTCCTTCGCTTCCTGGCTGGTCGACGTAGCCTGAGAAGTCGCGACGCCGGTCGAGCGCACGATGGCGTTGTCTCCTATTTCGCTCACCACGCCGTGAAACACTTTGTGTGGGATCGCGTCGATTGTCACCTCGGCGGGCTGCCCGAGACGCACGTTCACGATGTCGGTCTCGTCCACCTTTACCTCGGACGTGATCACGGACATGTCAGCCAGCGTCATCAACGTGCTGCCCGGTGAATTCTGGATTCCGATCACCACCGTCTCCCCTTCGCGCACGGGAAGATTCGTGATCACGCCGTCAAACGGTGCCGCGTACGTGGTTTTTTGCAGCACGTCCGCCACCCGCGTGAGATTCGCCTGACTCTGCGTGATGTGCTTGTCCATCGAATCTTTTTGCGCTTTAGCCTGCGCGACTTTTGCTTCCGCTTGCGCCAATCCGGCGTCGGCAGACTCCCACGCAGCTTTCTTGACGTCGTAGTCCTGTTTGGCAATCAGCGCCGCGTTGTACAAACCCTGCGCGCGTTCCCAGTCGAGTTTGGCGTGTATTTCATCGGACTTGGCCCGATTCAGGTCGGCAAGCGACGTCTTCAGCGCGGCGTCGCCAGCGACCGCATCCGTCTCAGCCGCCTGCACCGAAGCGCGCGTGGCATTGACGTCGGCCGAGGACTGCACGTTCTCCAGCTGCGCCAGCAACTGCCCCTTCGTTACACGCTCACCTTCCTTGACATGCAGCTTGATGATCTTGCCGAAGGCATTGGCTCCGATGTTTACGTACGTCTTGGGCTTAATTTCTCCCGACGCGCTGACCACCGACGCCAGACTCTGCTTCTGTACCTTCCCCGTTTGCACCGTCACCAGATTTTTCCTGCTCTGGTAAACCGTGACGGACACGATGATGACCAGCACCAGGGCCGCCCCCACCCCGATCAATACTTTTTTCCAAGTCTTCATGAAGTTCGCTTTGTAATCAGAGTACCGCTTAACCTTCGTCTCACGGTATCGTTTTAGCGATACCGCATGCCCGTCGGCATCAACCGCCCCTTCAGGGGCGAACCACTTTCACCCATTCACCTTCCGCTTCTAGAACGGCCAAACACCCCGCAAATTGCGTATAACTTGTTACGCTGAAACTAGGCGGAAAGTTCCCGATTCTCCCGCGCAGGCCTCTCCACCAAAGTCCCGTTCGCTGGCAGAGAGCCGACCCGCCGCGCGGAATCATTATAGCGTGAGGCCTCTAGTGCCGAGTATCTCGAATCGCGGTCTGGTCGAGCGATTGCCGGACGATTGAGGGGCAATCGAGGCGAAATCGCCCTCCAGCCGCAAGACGCGCATTCTTAAGGAATTTATAAGGCATATTTAACCCCGAAAATCTTTTTTCGCAGGCCACTTCTCCTTGCCTTGTTGTATCCAACCACATAGAATTGGTGACTGTCGTCTCTCGTGGGGTATCCCTTTTATGTTGTCCGCAAAGAACCTTTTCGCAGCAAAGTGGTCCGCAGGTTTTCCAATCCTTTGCTCGGCAGTCGTCCTGGCAGGCCTGTTCACTCTGGGTCTCTCTGGCCTTGCCGCTGCGCAGGATAAGGATGCGAAAGGCTCCGAATCGCCCCAGGTCGACCCTCTCAAGCGGCAAGTCCCGGAAAAACAGCGCAAGGCCAACGCCAAGGCCCTCAAAATCGAGTTGAGCAAGACCTACCGCAAGTGGCTCGACGAAGACGTCCGCTGGATCATCACCGACGAAGAGCACAAAGTCTTCATGCTGCTCTCAAACGACGAGGAGCGCGATCAGTTCATCGAGGCCTTCTGGCAGCGCCGCGATCCAACCCCCGATACCGAAGAAAACGAATTTAAAGAAGAGCACTACCGCCGTATCGCCTACGCCAACGAGCACTATGCAGCCGGCATCCCCGGTTGGAAGAGCGACCGCGGCCGCACTTACATTGTCTTCGGCCCAGCCGATGAGATCGAGTCCCACCCCTCCGGCGGCAGCTACGAGCGCCCCATGGAAGAAGGCGGCGGCGAAACCTCCACCTTCCCCTTTGAAACCTGGCGCTACCGCTACCTCGAAGGCATCGGCCAGGAAGTCATGGTCGAGTTCGTCGACACCTGCATGTGCGGCGACTATCACATGACCATGGACCGTTCGGAAAAAGACGCCTTAAAATACACTCCGAACGCTGGCCTCACCCTCTACGAGCAGCTCGGCATGTCGAGCAAGGCCAGCCGCTTTACCAACGGCGGTATCGAGCAACTGGGTCAATCCCCATTCAACAAGGATCTTCAGACCAAGGAATTCGACCGCCTCGAGCAGTTCGCCAAACTGCAAGCCGCTCCCGCCATCAAGTTCAAGGACCTCGAAGAAGTCGTCAGCCACCATCTCAGCGTCAACCTCATGCCCTTCGACGTGCGCGCTGACTTTGTGAAAGTTACGAGCGACACCGTCCTCGTCCCTATCACCATTCAGATCAAAAACCGCGACGTCACCTTCCAGAACAAAGACGGCGTGGAGCGCGGCACGGTCAACATCTTCGGACGTGTAACGACGCTCACCGGCAAGATCGTCCAAACTTTCGAAGACACAGTCCAGGTCGATGTCCCCGCCGAACTGCTACCCAAGACCGCCGAAAACTCCTCCGTCTACTGGAAGGCTCTGCCCCTGCGCATCAGCCAGAATCGCTATCGCCTCGACATCGCGGTAAAAGACGTCAACGGAGATCGCAAAGGCGAGTGGAGCCACGCCATCCAGATCCCGGACTTCAGCGAAGACAAGCTGAGCAGCTCAACCCTGATCATCGCCGACCAGATGGAACCCGTCCCCACCAAGAACGTCGGCACCGGGAGCTTCGTCATCGGCACCACAAAAGTGCGACCGCGCGTCGCGCCCTCCGACGGCAAGCCCATCGCTTTCAAGAAAAACCAGAAGCTCAATTTCTGGATGCAGGTATACAATCTCAGCGTCGACGAAAAGACCCATAAACCTTCGGCGACCATCGAATACAATGTGACCGACGCCAACAATAAGGCCGTCATCCACACCGTTGAATCGACCGAAACGATGGGAAATGTCGGCGATCAAGTCACGCTGCAAAAGACGCTCTCGGCAGCCAACCTGCCCGTGGGCTTGTACAAGATCGAGATTAAAGTGAACGACAACCTCTCCAAGCAGACGGTTGATCCAACGGCAACTTTCGCCGTCGAATAAACTCCTGCCCGGTTTCCCAGAGGTGGTGGGCGAGAATGTTTCGAAAGCTCGGGTTCTTCATCGTCGTCGCCGTGGTCATCCCGGCCATGGGCCTGCCGGCTTGCTGCGGGACTGTGTCCGGCAGGATTTCGGGGGCCATCTCTGGATACGTTCGCGATGGCAGCGGCGCCCCGCAGATGGGCACCGCCGTTGAAATTCTGGGTTCCGCCGCCCAGGCACTCAAAGTCTTCACCGACGATCGCGGCTTCTACTCCGTCGCCAGCCTTCTTCCCGGAACCTACAGCGTCAAAGTCAGCGAGCCTTCGTTCCTCCCCTCCCTGCGCGAAAAAATCGACCTACGTGCCGGCGCGAAGGTCATGGTCAACATCACCATGACCACGCTGTTCGAAGCCATCCAACTCGTTCCCCTCCGCGGCCCCGTCGACGATGACGACTGGAAATGGACCCTGCGCTCTGTCGCCAATCGTCCCATCCTCCGCGTTCTGCCCGACGGCACCACGGTCGTCGAGCGCAGCGGAGAATCCGCCTCCGATCGCGACTTGAAAGGCATGTTAACCCTGATGGCCGGGTCGCCCGGTCAGGGTTTCGGCAGCCCCTCCGACATGAGCGCCGGTTTCGCCGTCGAGCGCTCTCTTTTATCGACGGGCACTCTGCGCCTGAACGGCAACCTCGGCTACGGAGCCGACGGCCAGGGCATCCCCGCCGCCGTGCTGCGCACCACCTACACCAACCGCTTCAATGGCGTCTTCGAACCTTCCCTGGCCATCACCGCCCTCAGACTGAGCTCACCCGACCTCAACGCGATGCCCGCCGCCACCCTGCAAGCTCTGTCTCTGCGAAGCTCCGATCGCATCGTTCTCGGCGATAAAATTGAACTCAAGCTGGGCAGCGAGCTGCAAACCATCCAGTTCATGCGCCGTGTCCACGCTTTCAAGCCCTTCGGATCAATCGATCTCCATCTCACTCCCAACACCGTGGTCGAATATCAGTACGCAACTTCGGTCCCAAGTCGGGGACTCGACAATCGCTTGAGTGACGGTGACGACCGCTTCGATTCCGCCTCCTCGGACCTCAGCGACACCGCTCCCCGCATGAGCATCACCGGCTTCAACCCCGCAGTCGAGCGCGCCCGTCATCAGGAAGTATCCATCTCTCGCCGCATCGGCAAAAACAGCATGCAGGTCGCGTTTTACTCCGACAGCATCGCCGATCCAGTACTCAATGGAGTCGGCGAAGCCACCTCCGAATCCGGAGAAGTACTGCCCGACGTCTACTCCGGCACCTTCAGCTACCAGGGCAACGATTTTTCCACCCGCGGGATGCGAGTCGTTCTGCAACGGAAGCTCCTGTCCGATCTCACCGCGACCCTCGACTACGCCTACGGAGGCGTACTCGATCTCCCGCAATCGAACTCCAACTCCGATATCCAACTGCAAGACGCGCGCTCCTGGATTCGTACCCAACGCCGTCAGGCCATCACCGCCAAATTCAGCGGAACCATCCCCAAGGCAAAAACGCGCTGGATCGCCAGCTATCGTTACACCCGCAGCGGCGCCCTGACCCCAGTCGATCAGTTCAACACCTCAGCCGGACAGTCCGATCCCTACCTGAACCTCTGCATCCGCCAACCAATCCCCGCCAGCTTCCTGGCCGGACACATGGAAATTCTCATGGACCTCAGAAATCTTCTAGCCGAGGGATACGTCCCAGTAATGGCGCGCGACGGCCACACTCTCTATCTGGTCCAATCCGCCCGCTCCGTCCGCGGCGGCGTAGCCTTCAGCTTCTAGAACCTATCTCATAAATTGTTTTGGGAAGGGCACGGCTTCAGCCGTGCCGCCCCGGGCCAATAAAGACGCTGGCTTTAGCCCCTGAGGGATCCGGCAGTTTACTCCTTCGGTTCATTGTGAGATGGCTTCTAACAAGCACGCTGGCGTCACCAAGCTTCAATCAGCGAATCACTTCGCCGCTTGCGAAAAACCCCAATCCCAATCATGCAACGGGAAGGGCACGAGTTCACCGCTTGCGGGAAAAGTAGGCGTTAGACCAATTTTGGGTGGCGCAGCGCTTCAGCGCTGCGATAAATGCTTTGTTTGAATCCGGCTTTAGCCGCTGCGGTAACGCTCTTTGCTCTGGCAACGACTTTCCCCCCAATCCGTTCAGCGGCCCCGCAAGCCGACACCCAGGCGTACCCTCCCAAAACCCGTAGACCGAATCCGCGATTTTATAGAACTCCGTCGGCGCGACACTCGCCCCTCCAGTTGAAAACTTCCAGCTCACTTGCCGACGCGCTCATCCCGCCCGTTAACTCTTTACTGTGCTCTTTCTATAAATGTTTCGCCGCCAATCTTTCCCACTCGTTTATAATGCCGCGATCCCAAAAGGAACGATATTTGCGCTTGCTGAGCATGGGTCTGTTCCTTGCCCGCGATGGTTTAAGGAGAACTGAAAATGAAACTGCGTCTGCTGGTGGTGTGTGTGCTGCTTTCGACGGCCATGTTGATAGGCCAAACCTTCCGAGGCACAATCCTCGGCTCCGTGTTCGATTCCTCGGGAGCGGTAATCGGAGGCGCAGCCGTTAAGGTCCGCAACGCGGGAACCGGCCAGGAGCGCAGCGCAACCACCAGCGCCGATGGCAGTTACGCTGTCCCTGAGTTGCCCATCGGAACCTACACCGTCACCGTCACACAGCCTGGTTTCAAGACCTTCGTCGCCAACGGCGTAACCGTCGATGTCGCCACCGAACGCCGCGTCGACGCCGCCCTCACCACCGGAGAAGTCTCCATCCGCGTCGAAGTCTCGGGCGACGAACTGCCCCTGGTCGAATCGACTTCCGCGGAACTAGGCGGCACGCTGACCACAGAGACGATCGAGAACCTCCCCGTCAACGGCCGCGACTACACGAAACTGATCTATTTGAACCCCGGCGTATCCGGCTCTCCCGACCAGATTTCCGATTCACCCGGATCCTTCGGCACGTTTTCCATGAACGGCTCCCGCGGCCGCGCCAACAACTTCCTGCTCGACGGCACCGACATGAACGACGGCTTCCGCAACGATCCCGCTATCAACGAAGCTGGAGTCTTCGGAGATCCCGCCACTATCCTGCCTCTCGATGCCGTCGCCGAACTACGCGTCATCTCAAACATGGAAGCCGAGTACGGCCGCAACAGCGGCGCGGTCATCAATATCGTCACCAAGGGCGGCACCAACAATCTGCACGGCTCGCTGCTCGAGTACAACCGCACCAGCTCAGTAGGCGGCGCGCGCAATTTCTTCAACACGGTCGCGTCGCAAGATCCATTCCACAACAACCAGTTTGGCGGATCCCTGGGTGGCCCCATCGTCAAGGATCGCACCTTCTTCTTCGTTAACTACGAAGGCCAGCGCGAATCTGGGAAACAGTCGGGTACCAGTTGCGTGCCGGAGCCGAATCGGATCGCATTTGACGGCGGTGCCACGAACTCTGTGATCCAGGCCCTTCTGGCTCGGAATCCGTGGCCGACTCCCAACCTGGGGACTCGCCCGACCAAATTGGATCCAAACTGGAGTTCGTTTGAAACCACTTGTCCCAACGGTGCGAACCTCGCCCTCTCAACTCTATTCAATAACCGCGTGGACAGCATAATCGCCAA
>JAYUJG010000078.1:0-4541 GCA_043765355.1 Acidobacteriaceae bacterium
GGCAACGGCGATTCCGGGCGCCGGGCTTGAGGGTGACCGGTACGCGTCGCAGCAAGGCACGTTCTCGAAGCCCGAGCCAGATTACGAGCTGACGCTGATTGAGGCGGAGGCGATTGAGGCGCTGCGCCGGGACTATCAGTTGGACCTTAGTGCTGGCGAGGCTCGCCGCAACATTGTCACGCGCAACGTAGCGCTGAACCATCTGGTTGGCAAGGAATTCGCGATCGGCGAGGTACGCATTCGCGGCATCCGGCTGTGCGAACCTTGCGACCACTTGCAGAGAGTAACGGGGAAGCCGGTGATTAAAGGCCTGCTGCATCGCGGAGGATTGCGGGCGCAGATATTGACGCGAGGCACGATTCGCGTCGGGGACACGCTCCATTCGTAGAGACGCGGCTTGCCGCGTCTCTACGGTTGGGATCAGAGTTCGGAACGATAGTTCGGGATGGGATATGGGCGACTTTATTTTGCGCGAACTCGTGTACGGCAAGGGCGCTCATGTGGATCCTGTTGCTTGCGTGGAAGATATTTCGCCTAAACTCGCCTCCAGCACCGTCGCGGGCTATCCGCATTCCATCTGGCAGATCGTCGAGCACATGAGTTACTGGATGGATCACGACTTCGCGAAAATCGCGGGCGAGAATCGGGTCTATCCCGAGCACGCCATCGAAAGCTGGCCAGTGCGTCCGAATCCAGCGGCAAGCGGAAGTGTCGATCAGCAGTGGCAGGCAACGATTCGCCGCTTCACCGATTTACTCGCTCATCTCGCGAAGTTTGCCGAGTCGGACTCGGCAATGCTGGCTCGAACAATTCAGAACGCGGGCTCGCCCCAGTCTCCGCGCGAGTCGACGGTACACGCCATGCTGTACCAGGTCGCCGCGCATAACAGTTATCACGCCGGCCAGATTGCCCTGCTCCGCCGCCAGGCGGGAGCGTGGCCTCCGGAACGAGGCGGCGATACCTGGTGAACTACATCCGGTAGAGCCGCCGACGCAGCCGTTCTTTATTCTTATTCTTTTCTGCCCAGGCAGAAACTCATCCAACTGATTTTCTACTGAAAGGAGGCTCTCGATGCCTCGCTTTACGTCTCGCACACTTGTCACTCTCGCTTTCACTCTCGTCGTCTGGGCCTCCGCTTTTGCCGGGATTCGCGCCGGCCTGCGTGGCTATTCGCCGGCGAATCTCGCCATCGTGCGCTTTCTGGTTGCCTCGCTCGTGCTAGCGGTTTACGCCGTCGTCGCCCATTTTCGCCGTCCGGAATTGCGTGATATTCCCGGGCTGGTTCTCACGGGAGCCATCGGCATCACGTTTTACAATCTCGCGGTGAACTATGGAGAGACTCGCGTGACCGCGGGCGCGGCGAGTTTGCTGATTGCTTCGACGCCGATTTGGACCGCACTGGCTGCGCGATTCTGGCTGCACGAAAAACTTACCGTAATGGGTTGGTGCGGAGTGTTCGTGAGCTTCGCCGGCGTTGCCATGATTGCCGCAGGAGAGAGTGGAGGCCTCCGCCTCTCGGTACAAGCGCTGTTTATTTTGGCTGCGGCCGTTACGTCCGCGCTCTACATGATTTTGCAGAAGCACTATCTCGGCAGGTACAGTGCGCTGGAGGTTACGGCGTACTCGGTCTGGTTTGGCACCGCGTTGATGCTGCCTTTCGGCAGTGGCCTTCTACAGACGCTGCGATCGGCACCGGGGGCGACGACGCTGGCGGTAATTTATCTCGGCGTATTTCCGGGAGCGCTCGCCTATGTCGGTTGGGCCTATGTGATCTCCCACGGCTCCCCGGGACGCACGTCAACATTGCTCTACATCATTCCCATCGTCGCGATCGGCATCGCCTGGATTTGGCTGGGGGAAGTGCCGAGGGCGATTTCTCTGGTTGGGGGTGGGATCGCGCTTGGCGGGGTGGTGATGGTGAATACGGTTGGGAAAAGGAAGCTGGACAAGGTGAGCAGTGGGCAGTTAGCAGTTAGCGAATATCGGCAAGCACGCGAGGGCTAATTGTACCCGACGCCTGGTGATGCACGTCACATCGCCGACCACTCTTTCTGCGATACGGTGGAGATGGAGTCGCCATGTTCGCCGGACGGCTGACGCAAGTTACACTGCATGCACTGGATTGGCTCGCCGCTAGAACTTTAGCTCGTGAAGACATTCCTGCGCGTCAGCAGACCGGGCGGCGCGGCGAGGAAGACGCGTATTTCTATCTGCGACGGCGCGGATACACAATTATTGCCCGCAACTACCGCTCGCCGCATCATCGAGGTGAGATCGATCTCGTCGGCTGGGATCGGGATGTACTCTGCATTGTCGAAGTGAAAACGCGAACGGCGCGCGATATGAAACCAGCCGAAGCTGCCGTGGACCGCGACAAACAAAGAGAACTGTCGCTGGTTGCCCGCGATTTTGTGCGCCACATGCCCACGCCGTGCCCGTGGCGGTTCGACGTGCTCGCCGTATATTATGACCTCGACCGAAACCGGCCCTCGTTCGAATTGTTTCAGAACGCGTTTTCCGTGTCGTACAATCGGGGCTTCCGAGAGCGCTACTGAAAGGATTTCGTGAGTGCCTGAGCTGAGAAAAGATCCCATCGTGGGGCGGTGGGTGATAATTTCCACGGATCGCGCCAAGCGGCCCACCGATTTTGTGCGTGAGAGCGTGCAAATCAAGGGCGGATTCTGCCCGTTCGATTACGGCAATGAAAGCCGAACACCGTCTGAGATTCTGGCCTATCGTCCTAGCGCGAATGGCACGACTCCGCAAAAAGACACAGGGGGATGGACGGTGCGCGTCGTTCCGAACAAGTTCCCCGCACTCGGCATCGAAGGCACGCTGAACAAACAGGCCGAGGGCATGTTCGACAAGATGAATGGCATCGGCGCCCACGAAGTCGTCATCGAAACACCCGACCATGGCGCTACCCTGGCATCTCTTCCGGCGAAACGAATCGAAGACGTTCTATGGGCCTTTCGCGATCGCATTCTCGATCTCAAAAAGGACCGGCGCTTCAAATACATTCTGATTTTCAAAAATCATGGTGAGGCAGCCGGCGCATCGCTGGAGCACTCTCATTCGCAGCTGATCGCTCTACCCATCGTTCCCATTTATGTCGCCGAGGAACTGCAGGGCGCCAAGCAGTATTACATCTACAAAGAGCGCTGCGTCTTCTGCGACATCATCCGGCAGGAAATGGACAGCGGCATTCGCGTTGTGGCGGAGAACGAAGATTTTCTGACAGTCGCGCCGTATGCTCCGCGATTTCCGTTTGAATCCTGGATACTCCCAAAACGTCACGAATCTGCGTTCGAGAATTCGTCGTCGCACATGTTCGAAAATCTCGCGAAGGCGCTCAAGTTGCTGTTGATGAAAGCCGACCGCGTGCTCGACAATCCACCGTACAATCTGGTCGTGCACACTTCGCCGGCACAGGATCCGGTGAACGAGTACTACCATTGGCACCTCGAATTCATGCCGAAGCTGACCAAGACCGCGGGATTTGAATGGGGAACGGGGTTTTACATCAATCCCACGCCGCCGGAAGAGGCGGCGAAGTTCTTGCGCGAGGCGAGCGTGGAAGATGGGGCTCAGAACGCGATGGGCACGCGCTGAGTGTCGCGCCACGAGGGTGAGCCGGCGCTGTTGGACCATTTCAACCGCAAAGGATTGCTTTCCAATACCGGTCAGCGAAAGCAGGCTTTTTTCGTGCTGCAAAAATTCTATCGCGAGAAAGAAGCGAACGAAGCCTCACACTGACTCGCGATCAACCCTGCGTCCGGTCAAGAACCTCGGCATGCCATGCCATCTGAATTGCCTCAAGCTTCGCTTCATTGGACTTCGCGGGATCGTCCTTAAAGTCGGGCAACGCGATAACGTACTTGTGCAGGTCGGTGAAGCGAACCGCGAGCGGGTCGATTTCGGGATGAATTTCAGAAAGCAGAATGCCGATATCGTCGGCATCGTTCCATGTGATTTCTTTGGGCATGAATGGCTCCAAGTGCGAGGTTTCAAAGTTTCAAGGTCGCAGAGTTTCAAAGTTTGTTGCGTCGCAAGGTTCTTGTTGTTTCCTTGAAACCTGGCAACTCTGAAACCTTGAAACCTGGCTTCTAGTGCTCTTCCGAAACGTAGTTGCGATTCCACGCAGGAATTTCCAAGACCACTTTGCCCGGTTTCTTGATTACGGTCTGGCATCCGAGGCGCGAGTTTAGCTGAAGATCGGCGGCCATGTCGAGCTTGTCGGCTTCATCATCGTCCATTTCGGAGATCAGATCGGCGCCCTCTTTCACCCAGACATGGCACGTCGTGCAGGCGCAGTTTCCGCCGCAGGCATGGTCGAGATGGATGCCGAAGTTCAGCGCCACATCGAGCAGCGATTCTTCCTTGCCGTGGTCTTTGTATGGCAACTTGCCATGCTCGAAGGTCACCGTCTTGCCTTCGGGAAGAAAAGTGACCTCAACCATGTTTTCACCGGGAGCATCCACAACGGTGGCACCGGCGCCCTGCGTTTTTTCTTCAGACATGTAAGAACCCCAGGTTTCAAA
>JAYUJG010000079.1:0-11469 GCA_043765355.1 Acidobacteriaceae bacterium
TTTGCGAGTCGAGTCCCCGTTCATTCGGCATTGGTTCAAAAATCGGTTACCACCATCACCAACCCCGCAGGTCGACTTTCACTTTGGATGCTAGGAAACCTGGAACAAATTCGCAAGTGGAAAACGCAAAATAGTTGACAGAAAGTTTGCAAGAGATTGCTTTTTGGGTTGACAAAGCGCCTTGAAGAAATGAATGGCAGGTTACGATTGTTTCAACCCGTGCGTCGCGTATCCCCTAGAACCTCGTCCAGCGCGTTCGCCAGTTTGGTGGCCCGCTGCTGCGCTTCCGGCGAGGCCTTGTCCTGGCGCTGCTTCAAAAGATGATATTCGTCCGCAATATTCAACGCCGCGAGCACTGCCAGCCGGACTGAATCTACCGTCGCCGTCTGCGCCGACACGGCGCGCATTTTGCCATCCACATACTCCGCCAGTTTCAAAATGTAGTCGGCGTCGGAGCCGCGCAGGTTATACACCTGATCGAAAATTTCGACGCGCACGCTGCCCGCGGGAGTGCTCAGGTTCGTCGGCGGAATATTCTGATTCATCGCGCCTGGATTCATTGCGTCGGTCGGAGGCTCTTTGCTCGCTGTGGCCATGTCACTCCTTGGCGGGTCATTTTCTGCCAGATGGTTTTCTGCCAGATCGCTGCCGACGGCGTTTTCGCCGCCGTTCAGCTGGCTGCCTGTTCGTGCGTCAGGCTGTCCATTTGGCCCAGCATTTTTTCGACACGGGTTCGAATGTCCTCGCGATCCTTGCGCAGTTGTACCAGTTCCCGGCGCATGGCTTCGTTTTGTTCTTCGCGCTCTTCGAGTTGCTCCCGCAACCGCTTCGCGTCGCGCTCGGCCGTAGCCCGCGCTTCCCTGGCGGCCTTGTACAACTCTATGGTGCGATAAACTTTCTCTTCCAGCGCCTGAAAATCTTCAGCCGGAACCTCGGTAGATACCTCTTCAATTTCGATAGCCTTTGTGGACATGAGCACAACTCGCTTTCGCGGAATATTTCAGCGTTGAGGCGAAGTATAGCGCAGTTTGCGGTGGAAGAACCGCCGCACTTGGCCGAACCGATATCGTTCCTGCTACTCGCTGTCGTTTTGTACTGGCAAGCCGCGTCTCTACGGATGGGGTCTTAGTTTTTCCAGTCGTCGCGCGGCCTCGTCCAGTGTCTCAGGCTTTTTGCAGAAGGCGAAACGTACCTGTTGGGATCCGTCTTTTGGATGCTTGTAGAAACTCGATCCCGGCACGCAGGCGATCCCGACTTCTTTGACCAGGTGCGCCGCGAACTCGACGTCGTTCGCAAATCCGAAGCCGCTGATGTCGGTCATCACGTAATACGCGCCCCGCGGCAGATAGCAGCGGAACCCAGCTTTCTCGAGCGCTGGAATCAAGTGATCGCGCCGCGTGCGGTAGCGGTCGGCGAGTTCGCGATAGTAGCTGGCGGGCAGACTCAGGGCGACCGCTCCCGCTTCCTGTAAAGGCGCGGGTGCGCCCACCGTCAAAAAGTCATGCACCTTGCGAATCGCATTCGTGATCGCTGGAGGTGCAACCGCCCAGCCCACACGCCATCCCGTGACGCTGTAGCTTTTCGATAGGCCGTTGATGGTAATGGTGCGGTCGCGCATGCCGTCGAGCCGCGCGAGAGAAATGTGTTCCGATCCGTCGTAAAGAATGTGCTCGTAGATTTCGTCGGTGATGGCGAGCACGTTGTATTCGACGCACAGGTCGCGGATCAGCTCCAATTCTTTGCGGCTGAAAACCTTGCCGGTCGGGTTGTTTGGCGTGTTGACGATGATGGCTTTGGTTTTCGATGGATGGGCGTGATGCGACCTGACTTTGTGCTGAAAAGCTTCGCGCAATTCCTGCGGGTCAAACGTCCATTCACCTCCCGCTTTTTGGGGAGGACGCAGGCTGACAAAGCGCGGTGTGGCTCCGCTAAGAATCGAGTCGGGCCCATAGTTCTCGTAAAAAGGCTCGAAGACGATGATCTCGTCGCCCTTGTTGCAAACCGCCAGAAGCGTGGCGATCATGGCTTCGGTCGAGCCGCAGCACACCGCAATTTCTTTTTCGGGATCGACCTCGATCCCCTGCGCCGCCTTCATCTGGCGAGCGATGGCGTTGCGCAGGCTCTTCGCGCCCCAGGTGATCGCGTATTGATTCACGTCGGCAGCGATGGCCTCCTGCGCGGCGCGCTTGATTTCGGCGGGCGCTGGAAAATCGGGGAACCCCTGCGCCAGATTGACGGCGCTATGTTGCATCGTCTGCCGCGTCATCTCGCGAATCACAGACTCGGTAAAATGCTCGACCTTGTCGGAGAGGAAGTGCTTGGGATGGGTGGAAACCGGAGTCATGGAAAGAAAGGCTAGCACAAGAATTGCTCGCGTGGGGACGGACGCCCCCGTCCGTCCAATGATGCAAACACCGGCTATGTACTATCGGGAATGGTCAATCATTATGACTATAGTGTATTATACTGACCATAGAAGAGTTATGCAGGAAATCGCCATCTCCGAATTCAAAGCCAAGTGTCTAGCGGTTCTTGAGCGCGTCCGTTCGACGCAGAAACCGATACGGATCACCAGGTTTGGCAAGCCCGTGGCGGAGGTCGTCCCGCCCACGAATGTCCAGGATCGCTCCGCGTGGATCGGATCAATGAAAAATTCGATGAAAATTAAGGGGGACATTGTTTCCCCTGCGATTGATGAAGATGAATGGGAGATCCTGCGCGATTGAAACTTCTTCTCGATACCCATATCTGGTTGTGGAGTCTGAACGAGCCCCGGAAGCTCGGCCCGAGAGTTTTGCGTAATCTGCAAGACAAAGCGAACGAGCTTTGGCTCTCCCCGATCAGCACGTATGAAGCACTGACGCTTCAACTAAAAGGCAGGATCGAAATTGACGGAGATGTGCGCGAGTGGCTTTCGCGTGCCACGGCGGGGACAAGAGAGGCGCCCTTGACTCACGAGATCGCTTTCGTGGCGCGTCAGTTGAACATGCATCAGGATCCTTCGGACCGAATCCTAGTAGCGACGGCCGAGGTGCTCGATTTGACCCTTGTTACCGCCGACAGGCGTCTTTTAGGGGTAGGAACGATTCGCACGATGGCGAACCGGTGATCGCGAGTTGTGTTGCGAACGAAATTGTTCGCGCATACACTCGTCTCCATGAGGCTGTCGATTGCGTCGTTGGTGTTCTTTGCGGCGCTGCCGGCTCTATCTCCCCGCTGCAGTCGGGTCGCGGCACAGGCGGTACCATCTCTCGCTGCTCCGCAAGTCGGAGCGGTCCTAACTCGTTTATTAGATCCAACGTATCCTCCATCAGCGCGACAGGCGCATATCATAGGGGACGTGGAATTGATGCTTGCGGTACGACGGGATGGTAGTGTCGAGTCGGCGGTAGTCGTTAGCGGGCACCCGATGCTGAGGCAAGCGGCACTCGATAGCGTTCAACAGTCTCAGTTTGTGTGCGAGGGCTGCGGAGAGGCTGTCACGCGATATGCACTGAAATATAGTTTCCAGCTCACTTCTCTTGGATTTCCCAAAGACTGCGATACGCAGAATGCGAAACAACTTCCGGCAGAGGTTGGCCTATCGCGCCACCAAGTTACGGTTCCCGCCTGGGCGATGGTGATTTGCGACCCAGCGGCTCGACTCCTCAAAGTACGTTCCGCGAAATGCCTCTATCTATGGAGATGCAGCACGCGCGATGAACTCTAACGCTAGACCCTCTGCACGCCGCCGAGTGCTTCGAGCGCTCTCGCGATCTGCCCCACCCACTTCGCGACCTCGTCATCGCGCAAGGTACGCTCGCTCGACTGAAACTTCGCCCGCATGAGAATCGAGTACTTGCCCGCGCCGACTTTGTCGCCGCGGAAAATCTCCACCGGCACAAAACTGCGCAGCTCGACAATGCCCAATCCGCAAACGTTCTGATAAATTTTCGCGAACTCCACGCCGTCGTCAAACACAAAAGAGAAATCGCGTTCGACAGCAGGGAAGCGCGGCAGCGCCTCGTAGCGTACTTGCCGCAGGTCGTGCTGATAGAGCCGGTCGAGACAAATCTCAGCGACAAAAACATCCTGCCGAAGTTTGCGCGCCGCAGCGACGTCGGGATGGATCTGTCCAAACTGTGCGACAGTAGCGCCATCGAGCACGGCTCGCGCCGAGCGTCCGGGATGGTAGTAGTCGGACGTCTTCGAATCGTAGTAGAGCGTCCATTGGCTGAACGGAGCGAGCAGGGCTTCGATGTCCCCCTTTAGATCGAAGAAGGATAGCGGACGCGCCGCCGCCGGGGTCAGGCCGCGCACCACCTCCGCATCATTGCTGCCCGTTGCGCCGATGGAGATACGTTTCATCTGGAGCGCTTTTGAATCTGGACCCGCCTCGAATGCATTTCCCGCTTCGAACAGCCGCACATTGTCGCTGCCGCGATTCAGGTTGTAAGCCAGCGCGTTGAGCATGCTGGGGACCATCGACGTCCGCATCACTGACGCCTCGTCGCTTAACGGATTCGCGAGGTCAAGCTCGGGCGCGGTTGAAAATCTCCGAGCGTCTTCTTTCGAAATAAACGTGAGCGAAATTGTTTCGTTGTACCCAAGCGCCAGCAGGGAAGAACGCAGCCGCGCATCTTTATGCGCATCGGGCAACTCGCGAACTTCGCCGCTGTAGGCGGGAAGAGTATTCGGAAACTTGTCGTAACCGTGGAGGCGCGCAATCTCTTCGATGATGTCGATTTCGCGCTCGACGTCGAGCCGCCAGCTCGGAATCTGGACCAGATAAGTTTCTTCGCCGCCCGGAAGCACCACGAACCCGAGACGGGTGAGAATACGGCTGATCTCCAGCATGCTGATTTTTTCGCCGAGAATCCGGTGTACTTCCCGAAGGTCGAGATCTACCGGCGCAAGATCGAGGTTGCGAGCGATCACGTTGATTACGTCGCCAACAAGCGCACCGCCACCGGAGGCGAGAATCAGTTCCGCGACGCGATTGGTCGAGGGGACCGTCGATTCGAAGTCCGCGCCGCGTTCGAATCGGTGCGACGCGTCAGTATGAATGCCGTGCCGCTTCGACATGCGGCGCACCGTGACCGGATCCCACCAGGCGGATTCGATGAGGATGTTCTTCGTCTTCTCAGTGATCATCGTGTCGAAGCCGCCCATGACACCAGCGAGCCCCACCGGCTTTTTAGCGTCGGCCACGACGAGGTCTTCGACTGAAAGTTTGCGCTCCACGCCGTCGAGTGTCTTAAGCGTTTCGCCGACGCGGGCTTTGCGAATTACAAGTCGCCGCCCTTCGAGCAGATCGAGATCGAAAACGTGCGTCGGTTTTCCGGATTCCCACAGCACGTAGTTGGTCGCGTCGACCGCGTTGCTGATCGGCCGGTGACCGAGAAGTTCCAGCCGTCTGGCAACACGCGGAGGGGATGGGCCTACGCTGACGTTCTGAATTTCGCGTGCCGTGAAGCGCGGACAGAGTTCTGGTTCCTGAATGTCGATCGTGACATCTGACTTGCCTTGCCCAGCCGGCAACTTGGGATCGATCGCCTTGAGCGGCAGATCGTAGAGCGCCGAGGCCTCGCGAGCGACGCCGTAGTGGTTCATCGCGTCGGGACGGTTGGTCGTGATCTCCATCTCGAAGACGGTGCCGTCGCCTTCGCCGGAAACACCCTCAACAGCGATGCCCGCGAGCGTAAGTTCGTCGGCCAGACGCGGGTAGTCGACGGGGAGGTCAACGAAGTCGCGGAGCCAATGGGGAGAAAGTTTCATGAGAAAAAGTGCAGCTTCGAGCCGCGCGAGCTTCGAGCTACGAGCAACCAGACTGTGTAAGGTTGCTCAAAGCTCATAGCTCGGAACTCGCAGCTCCTACCCAAACTGCTCTAGGAACCTAACATCACCTTGATAGAACAGCTGAATATCGTCAACGCCATACTTCAAAATCGCGATGCGCTCCACACCCATGCCGAATGCGAATCCCGAAACTTTCGCTGCGTCATAGTCGACGAATCCGTAGACATTCGGATCGACCATGCCGCAGCCGAGCAACTCGATCCATCCGCTGGCCTTACAGTTACGGCACGGAGCGCCGTCGCGTACGCCTCTGCCATCGCAGAAAATGCAGCTAATCTGGACGTCGGCGCTCGGCTCGGTAAACGGAAAGAACGAAGGATAGAACCGTGTCTTAACGCTCGATCCGAATAGCGCTTTCATGGCGTGGTCGAGCGTGCCCTTCAGATCACAGAAAGTAATGTTGGTATCGACCGCCAACCCTTCGACCTGATGAAACACGGGAGAGTGCGTCGCATCCGCCGCGTCGTTGCGATGAACTTTTCCCGGACACACGACGCGCACTGGAGGCTTCGTCTTTTGCATCGTCCGAATCTGCACGGGCGAAGTGTGCGTTCGTAGCAGCAGGCGGTCGCGCTGTGGCTTCGATTCCTGTCCGGCGATGAAAAGCGTGTCCTGGGTGTCGCGCGCGGGATGGTTCGGCGGAAAATTCAGCGCTTCGAAGTTGTAGTAATCCGTTTCGATTTCCGGGCCCTCTTCGACGGAGTAGCCGAGATTGCGGAAGACGCCGACGACTTCGTTCATGGTCTTGATGACGGGATGCTCCGCACCGATGGGACGGCGGATGCCGAGCAGGGTGATGTCGAGACGCTCGGCAGCGAGCTTAGCCGACGATGCGCCGCTTTGAATTCGAACCAGAATCGAGTCGACGGTCTGCTCGACTTTGAGCTTGAGTTCGTTGACCCGTTGTCCGACCTCGCGCTTGTTCGGACCTGGCGCAGCTTTCAGCCACAGATCGTTGAGTTGTGTGAGTACGCCGTTCTTGCGCGCCATCCAGCGATCGCGAAATGCCTTCCAGTCGTTGTCGGAAGCGACCAATGCCGACTCTTGATCGAGCGCAGCGAAGAGTTCGCGCACCGCAACGTCTAGCGCCGCGGCCGAGAATTCAGTCAGCTTGGGGACGGTGTACATGAAGATAATGGGTTAACAAGTAGCGCCGGCATCTTGCCGGCTGTCGTGAGGGCATCTTGCCCTCGCATGTGCGGGCGGGACGCTCCCATGACAGCCGCCGGGACGGCGGCGCTACGAAAACCTTGAAGCTGAAAACGGACGGCTGTTTTTATGCTGTCGCTGGCGTTGCGTTGGCGTTCGCCGACTTCGCTTGCTCTGCTAGATGCGCAAAGCCTGCGGGATCTTTCACCGCAACATCCGCCAAAATCTTGCGATCCAATTCCACGCCGGCTTTCTTCAGGCCGCTGATGAACTGATTGTAGTTCAGTCCGTTCAGACGGGCGGCGGCGCCGATGCGCACGATCCAGATCGAGCGGTACTGGCGCTTTTTCTGCTTGCGGCCGGAGTAGGCAAATTTCAGCGCGCGATCGACGGCTTCTTTCGCCGAGCGGTAAAGTTTTGATTTAGTGAGGAAGTATCCACTGGCGCGTTCAAGAATCTTTTTGCGCTTGGCGCGGCGTTTGGTTCCGCGTTTTACACGAGGCATGGTGTTCTCCTTTTGTACTTCGTTTGGCGGTTGGAGGTAAGGAGGCTTCTACCCTAAGGGATTTCTAAAGCCCGACCTCTTCACGCGCCGCTGCAGTTCGTTTCCGATCCGCAGACTTTGTCGTTGCAAACTCGTTAAGGACGGGCGCGAGGCCCGTCACCCCTCACATGTACGGGATCATCCGTGCCGCTTTTTTGTAATCACCATCACTCACCAAAGTCGCTTTGCCCAATTGCTTCTTGCGCTTCTTCGCTTTGGACGACAGGATGTGACGCAATCCCGCCTTGTGACGCACGATCTTACCCGTACCCGTTTTCTTAAAGCGCTTGGCAGCGCCCTTGTGTGTTTTTAGTTTAGGCATAAAATTCTGCTTTCAGTCTGTCAGTTATCAGCTCTCAGTTAATTCGCAGCATCAAGAAACACAAATCACCTTAAGCGATCACACCAGCAGGTCCTTACCGATAGCTGATAGCTGAAAGCGTCTCTACGCTGTTTGCGCGCCGCCTCGCGACACGGGAGGAGGTGCGGGCTTCGGAGGCGCTGGCTTTTCTTTTGCTCCGCCGCCGCCCTCAGTCTTCTTCGGCGCCAGAATCAGGTGCAGTGTATTGCCTTCCTGCCTTGGCCGGAATTCAACCAGGCCCCGGTTATCCACGTCTTTAATCAGACGTTCCAGAATCTGGCGTCCCAAACTTTGCCTCGTCATTTCGCGTCCGCGGAAGAAGATGGTCGCTTTAACCTTGTCGCCTTCGTCCAGGAAGCGCAGCACATGATTCTTTTTGGTTTCGTAATCGTGATCGTCCACGTTGATACGAAACTTTACTTCTTTGACCGTAATGGTCTTCTGCTTCTTTTTCGCTTCGCGCTCGCGCTTTTCGTTCTGGTATAGAAATTTCCCGTAGTCCATGATGCGGCAGACCGGAGGCTGCGCGGTCGGGGAAATTTCCACCAGATCCAGGTTTCTTTCGCGGGCCATTTTGAGCGCTTCGAAGGGAGGCATCACGCCAATCTGTTCCCCTTCGTCACCGATCACGCGAACTTCACGTGCCCGGATGCGCTCGTTCATGCGGATAAAACGCTTGTCGATACCGTCCTCCGTCTGTTGTTACTGACAGAATACTGCCAAGAAGATGCTTAAAAAGTATAGCACGCGGATGCGGGAAGGCTGCCTGTGTGCGCTAAGTGCCGCTAAAGGCGGGATCGTCCAACGATGGAACCGCCATCCATTTTCGGGCGGACGTCCAATCGGGCTACGGTTGCTGCCGCGTTGTCCTGATGGCGTGACGCTTCATCGCCACTTCAATCGTCGACTGTAATTCGAGCCGATGAAAAGGCTTGAGAATGTAGCCGTCGTAATCGGTCCCGGCGGCGCGGTTCACGGTCAGTTGGTCGGAATAGGCGGTCAGATAGACGATGGGCACATCCACATGCTGGCGGATCTCTTTGGCGGCTTGTACGCCGTCCTTTTCGCCCTTCAATCGGATGTCCATCAGAACCAAGTCGGGGCGTTCCCGGATGGCGATCGCGATCGCTTCCTCGCCGGAGTCAATTGCGGCGATCACCGAGAAACCGAGGCGTGACAGCCGGTCGGTGAGCTCTTCTGCAATCAGAGTTTCGTCTTCCGCGATCAAGGCGCGGGGCTGGGGAGAAATGAGGTTCTGGTTCATGGATGATCCACCGTGAAATCTAAATTGGCTGAGGTTCCCCGATCGACTTTGACCAGCTCAAACGAACCGCGAATTTGCCGGGTCAAGGACCGCACCAACCTCATGCCCAGCGACTTGCTGGTATTGACATTCACATCGCCGGGAATACCAACACCATTGTCTCGCACGCACAGGCGGCAATTGCCGTCCGGTGCGCGACGAAGGGTCAACTCGATCTCGCCGCTGGCGCCATTCGGGAAGCCGTGCTTGAGAGCATTTGTGATCAGCTCGTTGAGTATCAATCCGCACAGAACCGCCAAATCGGTGCTCATGGTGACCCGCTCCAGTTGAATGTTCATTTCCACCGGAACCCTCCGGCCGCCGTGCGATGAAAGAATATCTTCGGCAAGGGAGCGCGCATATTCGGCAAAGTCGATGCTCGCCAGAGTTTCCGAGCCGTACAAGCTTTCGTGAACCAGGGCCATCGAGTGGACCCGTCCTTCCATGTCACGGAAGACCTGAACGGTTTTCTCGTCTTCGGTCTGAGTCGACTGAAGGTAGAAGAGGCTGCAGATGACCGCCAAATTGTTCTTGACCCGGTGATGAACTTCCTGCAAGAGAGCCTCCTTCCGCTCCCCGCTGGCGCGCAGTTTTTCCGCCACCTGTTGGGAACGGACCAGCGCAAGGATTCGCGGGACCGTGAAGGGGAGCGTTGCGGCTGTGGCGAGCGAGACCACCGCCGTGAACACTTTGGCGGCTGCGGACAAGTTATAGACCGGCGTCCAGGTAGTAACGACTTCCATGAAGTGGGTGCCGCCACAGGCAATGATGAAGAGTCCAAAGGCCAGAAACATCCAGTGAAAAGGAATGTCGCGCCGGCCCTTGTAAACCAGGTACGCCAGGGTGATTGAGATGGCAAGATATGCGACTGCGATGAGTGAATCCGCGACGACCTGGGTCCACACCAAGCCTGGGTTACCCAAATAGCAGTAGACATGGGGCAAGAAGTCAGTCGCCAGCAAGCGGGCTGCAAGGCTGGGCCAAACGATGAAGGCACCGATGGTCAGTGCCGATGCAGCTCCGAGGGCATAGAGCTGGCGCTTGGTGATCCACGAAGGTTCGCGTATTGCGGCAGGCGCTGACATGGGCCTCCATTCGGAAAGTTCCCCGAGCACCGGATATTCTGGATGTTGGGCCGGTGGCTGGAACCATATCCGACAATTTCCGACCGTTTTCCCGATCGCTGAAACGGCAGCGGGCTTAGGCCACTGCCACGTTCGAAGTCCGCAACTGGCGATACAGGCGCAGATAGTCGTCCACCATGCGTCGCGCGGTGAAGCGCTCGCGCGCGCGATTGTAGGCGCGCGTCCCGTAGAGGCGCGTAAGTTCACGGTCTTGATCCAAGTGGTGGAGGACTTCGCTGAGGCTGTCGGCGTTATTGCGCTCGAAGTACAGGGCCGAGTCACCCCAGAGCTCGCGATACATTTCGGTGTCATTGGCCACCAGAGCGCAGCGCGAGAAGGCGGCTTCAATCGAAGCGAGTCCGGTCGGCTCGTAGCGCGAAGTAGCGGCAAAAATGGTGGACTTACTGTACAGGGAACGCAGTTGCGATTCGGTCTGCGCACCCTTCACCGAGATTTCGTGCTCTCCGGTGGAGACGCGCACATCGGCACGAATTGGGACTGGCGGCGCGGGAATCGGATTGTCCGCGCCCACGATGCAGACGCGCAGCCCGTGCGCGTGCTGGGTTAGTAGGGCGACCTGCTTGCCGGTATCCCAGAGGCGCCCGATCGCCAGCACCGATTCTTCCTTGGTGACAAACGGATTGAAGTAAATCGGATTGCGTCCCGGCGGAATCACGTAGCCGTCAAAATCGTCGCCGTAGGCAAGGCGCAACATCTCCTCCATCCAACGCGACGTGGTGACCACGGCCTCGGCACGCCTCAAGCCTTCTACGATCGTCTGGCGATACCACTTCAGCCATGCCGACGCGGCGGGTTCGTGTCCGTGGATGCTCAACCACCAGGTGATCAGATCGCCGTGCGCCACCACCAGTCGAGGTGTGGCGACGGGCAGCGCGCCAAAACTTAGCTGATTCAAATGTAAGAAATCGGGACGTGTGTCGTGAACGACGGCGCAGAGATACTCCTGGGCCGCGTGGAAGTCGTGCTCGCCTTCCTGCATCCAGTCGAGACGAAACGCGGTGGGATGATATTCGAGGCCGTGCAGTCCATCCATCCAGGCAGTTTGGTGGGGAAGCGGAATTTCTCCGAAGCTGACGAGCGTGACCTGCGCTCCGTGGGTCACCAGGCCCGAGACCAGCTCGCGCGCGTA
>JAYUJG010000080.1:0-3114 GCA_043765355.1 Acidobacteriaceae bacterium
TGCCATTCTTTAATCCGAAGCGGAAAACGTCGGTGCCGGTTTAGGAGTAATAACTCGGGCATCGGCGACTAAATGGCAACCGTAGCTCTTCGTTTGCCCACCCAATAGATTGCAACTCCAATCAGCACCAGCGCCCCGCAGCCGCCGACGATTTTGAAGACGGCCAGCGGCTTGTTCGGTTCGTCGGGCGGCGGCAGGACTGACAAAGCAATCGTAAATAAAGTTGTCGTGAAACCTAGAATCGATAGCGCGTACGCCGCCGGTTTTCCCCCGGGGACGCGAATCACTTCTTTGCCCGCGGGTTCGCTCTGCAGTTTGAACATCGACGCAAATAAATATAAGTACGGGATAAAGTAAGTGATCACGCCCATGCTGACCAATACGTCGTAGGCGCCTTTGACCGACGTCCCGGCTTGTCCAAGAAAGATGAAGATCGCGCCGATGATTGCCTGGGTCAATAGCGCGACCCACGGCGTGCCCCAGCGCGGATGAAGCGCTCCGAATGAAGCAGGCAGGTAGCGGTCAATGCCGGCTACGAACGGCAGACGGGCGACGGCCGCTAAATATGCGCCGGATGCTCCGATGTTACTGAGCGCGATCAACAGCGCCGCGATGGGAAGGAACCACGGCAGTCCGACACGATCGGCGGTTTTGGCGATCGCCTGCACCAATCCTTGCAGGCTATTTACTTCGGACGACGGCAGTGCGAGCAGCACGCAGACGGTTCCGATGATGTAGCAAAATGCTACCGTGAGGCCGCCGAAAAACAGCGCCAGGGGAATGGTGCGGCGCGCGTCTTTGATTTCTTCCGCCATGATCGACGCGGTTTCGCATCCGCCGAAGGCAAACGTCAGTACGGACCAGAAGATGATGTCGTTCAGGCGCACGCGCGGCGTCATTGTGTGCAGCGAAAATGTGGTTGCCGATCCGAAGCGGTGCCATGCGAGCAGGCCTAGTCCGATGACGATCAGGACGGGAATCCACATGGAGAGAGCGCCGATGTTATGCAGCCATTTACCGACGTTCAGGCCGACAATATTCAGCAGCGTGGCGGCGGCGAGAGTGAGCAGTGCGAAGACGATAAAGAACGTGCGATTTGCGGAAAGATACGACCACTGTGTCTGCCGCATGAACAGCACATTGCTGGCGGCGAAATACAGCACGGCAGGGAAGTAGGGCAAGTTGCTGGTCCAGTAAGTCCAGGCGGCCATGAAGCCGGAGAAATCTCCGAAGGCGCGCTTCGACCAGACGTAGAGGCCGCCTTCGTTCGGATAACGCGAAGAAAGTTCGATGACCGAGAGCGCCAGCGGCGTGTAGAAGACGAGCCAGGCGCCGATCCAGATAACGATCGCGCTCGGGCCGGCCGCTGCCGCGGTGGCGATCCAGCGCAGGCTGATGCCGGTGACCACGTAGAAAAGCAGCAAGTCGCGGAAGCCCATGACGCGCTTCGGGCGGTTGGGATCGGCGGCTTTGGCGAGTGATGTAGATTCAGTTACGTCTGAGTTCTGAAGACTGGTCAAGGGGATGGATCGCTAGTGGAGGTTTTTTTGCGCGAACTGACGAAACTGAAACCCGAACCCTCGGGCGAATCAATACCCTTCTGAACCAGAAGCGTGTTCATGGCGTAGACCGTGGCGCGAAACCGCTCCTCTCGAGACAGTTGTCCATTGCCGCTTCGATGCCGATCAGATCTTCGTTATGGGTAATGCTTTTGTCTGAGCGGCTTACTGAGGTTGTTGCCATCGGATGATCCTCCGGTATCTGGGACACCATTGTGCTTAGCTTTCGTCGTCAATCAAACCCTTGTCCTAATAAGTCTGCGCTGGTGCCCTTCTCTTCCAATACAGATACCCCGGCACGCCCGCCGCGACGATCGCTGCGCCCCAGAATGCTTCGGTTGGCCGCTGAATAATCGTATTGAGTGTCCACGCAACGCCGACGATGACGTAGATCGCGGGCAGCCACGGATATCCCGTGCAGCGATAGGGGCGAGGAACGTCCGGTCGTCTCCAGCGCAACACGAATAGTCCGATAACAGTCAGCGTGTAGGAGAGCACCATCCCGAAGATCACGTAGGTGTAAAGCTGGTCGTAGCGTCCACTCAACGTGAGCGCGGCCGCCCAAATGCCCTGGCCGATCAGACTGAATGCAGGCGTGCGCCACTTGGGATGAATGACTGCCATGCGGCGGAAGAACACACCGTCCTGTGCCATGGCGAGATAAACGCGTGAACCAGACAATGTGCACGCCGCCGCCGCGCTGAAACACGAAATCGCAATCATCGCCGACAGCCACACTGCAGCGCCCGGTGAAAACAACGCCGCCGCCGCAGCATGAGCAATCGTTTCGTACTTCGCCACTTCATTCAACGGCAGTGCGTAAACGTACACCATGTTCATCGCGAGGTAGATTGCGCCCACGGTGAGCACTCCCAAGACCATCGCCAGCGGCACGTTGCGACGAGGCTCTTTGACTTCGCCGGCGACCCAGGTGATGTAGACCCATCCGTCGTAGGCCCAGAACACGGCAATCAATCCCACGCCGAGAGCCGAGATCAATTGCCCGGGGCTCAATCCCATGCTTAAACCGCCGGCCGTTTGCGCGGTGAAGTTCGACCAATGTCCCTTGCCGATGGCGAATCCGAGAACAACAAAGACCGACATCGCGGTGAACTTTGTCCAAGTGGAAATATTTTGAAGAAGCGCGCCCCAGCGCAATCCGAAGACGTTGACGTAGGTGAGAATGGCGATCAGCAGCAGTCCTACGGCGTGGGCGCGCGTGAAGACAATTGTGAATATCGCCTCGACGATGTGACCATTCGCCAGCGTGGGATAGGGCAGATTGATGTTCGCCATTACGTGCTGCTGCGACATCCAGGGCACGATGTTGCCCATGTATGCGGCCGATGCGACGGAGAGCGCCGCGATGGTGCCGCCATTGGCGACGGCGAACAACATCCAGCCGTAGAGGAAAGCGACCAAATCTCCATAGGCTTCACGGAGATAAATATATTGTCCGCCGGAGTCGGGAAACATGGAACCGAGTTCTGCAAAGGCAACGCAGGCACAGAGCGAAATGACACCGCCGAGTATCCATACAAAAAAAAACAATCTC
>JAYUJG010000081.1:0-9438 GCA_043765355.1 Acidobacteriaceae bacterium
AAATTCGCCATGCCCCACTCCTCGTCACGCCCAACCCCTGCCCGTGTGGCGGTTGTTGCCTCAGCGACGTTTCTTGACCACTTTCGTTTTCGCCTTAGCGCGCGGCTGTCGCTTCTTCTTCACATCCGCTTTCATCAGCACCATCAATTTTGCAACCGATGCGCACTTTTCCAGATTCCAAATCACGTCGATCAGCCTATCCTGCGCCCGCGTCGAAAGCACGCCCTCGGCCAGCGCTCGGAATTTTTCTTCAATCTCGGCATCGCTCAGCGGATTTCGCGGATCGCCCTTTGGATAGTCGAGCTGCTTCGAGAATTTACGCCCGTCGGTCGTCGTGATGTTTACAATCACGCGCTGCAGCGCCGGGAAAACTTTCTCGATCTCGGGATCCGCTACAACTTCAACTTTGTTGAGCTGCGCGCGAATCGCCGGGTCCATAATCTTCTTCATCTCGAATTGCGCCGGCGTCACCTGACGATCCACCAGCGCCGCCGCAATCACGTAGGGCAGCGAGTGATCCGCCGTCTCCTTGCTCCGCGGATCGTACTTGCTCGGGTCGGAAAGAATGTCCGCCGCACGCGCCAGCGACCGAATCTGAATTTTCTCCACTTGATCCGGATGCAAGTCGTTGCTCTTGACCAGATCGAGCACGGCAGAAATCGGAGCGTGGGTCAGCGCCTCGGTCGGAAAGAATTTCATCCCGCATTGCGTGATGCGCCACGATTCGCCGAGCCCATCCGTCAGCAAGTTCTGTTTCCACTCCGGGCCGTAGCAATGCACCAATCCTTCTTTGCCATCGATCACATGCTCGGGGCCGCTGTAGCCCTTCTCCGCCAGCAGCGCCGCGAGGACGCCGCTCTGCGTGGCCATCGGATCCACGGTATTTTTCATCATCGTCAACTTGCCCGCCGTCACCGCGCCCATGGTGCAATGCCGCGACGCCGAAATTCCGATCGCATGTTGGATTTGTTCCCAGCTCAAATGCAGCGCGCGGCCCGCCACGATCGGCGACACAAACGCCGTCAGCGTCGCATGATGCCATCCGCGCTCGCGAATCCCCGGAAACGCCGCCTCGCACAAGCGCATTTCAAATTCATGCCCCAGCACGAATCCAACAATCAATTCCTTGCCATCGCTCTTGGCGCGCTCGCAACACGCCATCGCGGCCGGAAAAATATCCGAGGGATGCGAGGGGTCCTGCTTCCAGTAAATATCGTTGTAGTCCATGCAACGGATCATCAACGCATTCGCCAGCGACGCCGAAACGGCGTCAATTTTTTCGCCGGTGCCAATCACAGTCGCGGGGCCGCGCCCGGCAATTTCTTTCAACACTTCGAGCGCGATAGCCACGTCATGCTGCTGATATCCCCCAAGCGCGCAGCCCACCGAATCGAGCAGAAAGCGCTTGGCCTGATACACCGCATCTTGCGAAAGCTCTTTATATTGCAGCCCCGCCGCCCAGCGAGACATGACTGCGGTGATGGTTTCTTTCCCGGTAGTTTGTGTGTTGGACAAAACAATTCTCCTAATTCTTCTCGATAACTCCTGGCTGTCAGCGGGCAGCCATCCCTAACACCTGAGACCTGACACCTAAGACCTAAGACCGAAACCCTGCCTTAACATTTTTCGGATTTTTGAACGGCAGAAACGCCATAAAGTCCGCGTGGTGCACGATGAACGCTTCGGTAGTGCGCTTCACCAGATCGCCTTCGGCCGCGTGCGCCGCGATGATGTGACATACCGCGTCAGGCACGCCGCACTCCATCCCCAACGCGACTCCCGTAAAGGGATGCCGCAGCGCTTCTCCGCGCTCGCTCTGCCGGCTTTTCCCGTCCGGACCAATTTCATACTCCAGCAACTTGCCAACGTCGGCCAGGATCGCGCCCGCAATCACCACGTTGACGTCGATCGGCAGCGCGCGGCCCATGAAGGCCGTCATCGCCTTCGCACTGTCGCGCGCGATATGCACCACGCAGCGCTTGTGCTCCATAAATGTAATGGGACAATTCGGAACGAGCAGCGTAAAAGGAATATGATTCAAGTCATCAGGCTTCAGCGGACTGCGCTCCAGCGCCTTGATCCAAGCCTGCGTCACCTGCTCGCGCAGCTGGGCATCGCCGATCCACTGAATCTCCGGCCACAGCTGTTCGACCGCCTGCCGCATGGGCACAACCTCCAGAACAAGACTCACTAGAGTATCGGAGTCGGTGCAGGCGAGTCGAGCACACTCCCTGCAGAATAAATAGTGCCGCTGTAGCGGCGCGGCTTGCCGCGTCTCAATAGAGAATTGTTTGCCGGTCCAGGCGGGCGCAGAACTTTACTTGTCGATCGGCAGCAGTTCGATGCTGCAGCCCGAACTGCCGCAACTCAACGCGCCGTGCCGCACGATTTTCACCGACGACACATCTGGAAACCTCACCGGGAAGTCTTTTTCGCGCAGCGCAGCCGCAGCGACGCGCAGGCTCTCGTCGCCGTCAACAAATTCGGCCCGCTCGGGACGCGGTGAGCCATCGAACACGAGGTTGAACCGTGCCGAAACTGACTTGCTCGTGATCGGATCGAGCTTCACCGTGCGGGCCTGCACCAAATCCTTCACGTCGCTACGATTCGCACCTGCGCCCGCAGCTGCCGCGAGCGCATACACCTGACGCGCTTTTTCTATCTGCCCTTCTTTTTCAAGCACCTGCCCCAGCCGGTTGCCGACCGCCGCCGATTGACTCAAAATCCACGCCGAGTTTAGAAATTGCATCGCCGTCAGATTGTCGCCGTGCTTGAATTTCGCCCATCCCATGCGCGACCAGGCCAGCGCCACCAGCCGCATTGACGAAAACGCCGACGGCCCCAGCCGGTCGAACTCGCCCGAGTCGAACTGTCCACCAATGTCATACAGCACTTGCTGCGCGTCGGTCTCGGTCTGTGCCGCATCGATGTCGTCCTTCAACGCCGCCGCAAAAATATCCTGCCCTAAATCCCCGCCCACACTGCCCGTCAATCCTTTCATCAACTCCTGCGCCAGCGTCTTCTCTCCCAACTTCCCATAGACCTGCGCCAACGCCATTTTCGTTTCTGGATCATCCGGAGGAATCGCAGCCGCCGTTTCCAGTTCCTTACGCGCATCAGCATCGCGGCCAAGTTGCGCCAGCAACAGGCCGAGATTTTTGTGCGCTGTTTTTTCATACGGAGCAGTTTCAATCTGCTTGCGATACGCCGCAATCGCTTCGTCGGTCTTCCCCGCCTGCTGCAGTTCCATGGCCAGGTCGCCATTTGCGCTCTTGTGATTGGGGTCGAGCTCAAGTTGCTTGCGGAAAGCCGCGATCGCATCCGCGTGTTTGTTGGCTCCGGCATCAGCCAATCCGAGATCGTACCAACCGCCCCTCATGCCTGAATCGGCAAGGCTCGCATCCGCGTCCGTCGCGCGCTTCAGCAGATCGATTGCCGTGCGGTAGTCTTTGCTCTGCAGCGCTTTCACTCCCGCTTTGTGCAGCTCGGCGGGAGTTCCTTCCATCTTCGCCGCTGCCACCCCGGGGCCCCACGGCGTCAGGATCGTACACGACAGCAACTGATCTTCATCGCTGTGCGTCGCGTTGCGAAACGATTCGTAGTCCGCTCGCCGCGATGCCCCCACTTCATTCGTCTTGACCACCAACTTGCGCTCGCCCTCCAAAACGCCCTTGCTCTGCGAATACGAATACGCTGACGAATAGTCGCCATAGTCGCGTGACATTTTCACCGCATTCGGCGTGCGCACCGTGTAGTTTGAGGGAAACTCCAAACGGACGCGATAGTCGGTCTCTCCCGCTGGGCCGATGTTCAAAGGCTCCACGCTTTTTCCCGAGGCTCGGATCGCTGGCATTCCGAGCGGAGGGATTGGACGAAAATTCACACCTGTCGATGGCACCGCAAAATACCGGTCCTGGCGCAGGCGATACTTCAAATGGAAAGGCTTGCTCGTATCTTCGATGGGGTCGAGCTGAATATCATCGACATCGCCCGGCAATCCCCAGCTCCCGGAGAGGGCCTTCACAAAATCCTTCCACTGCGCCTGCGAATAGCGCCGGAAACTCGCGCGCATCGGCCAGTCGCGATCGCCCTGGGCTGTGACCTCGAGCGTCGCTTCGAGTGCGCCGAACTCGCTGAACTTGCCATCGAGCGTGAAGTGCATGAACGTCTTGACTGGCGAATCCGCCGGCGTCCGCTGCAAGCCTCCGTCGCTGCTGTCCGACGCAACCACCGCTTGTTTATTTCGCAGCTGATAAAGGATCATGCCAAACGGCGTCATCTCAGGAGTCGTATCGAGCCATGTCAGGCCCGATCCCGCAGTTAGTTTCGCCGCCGTGATTACGTGATCGAACTGCGCCGGCGATGGAACATCCGCATCCAGCCTGCGCGAGCTGTCGATCAGCACCGGATAACTCTGAATCCCCTCCGTCCGCAACAACGCGGACAGCAAAGTATGTTTATCTTTGCAATCGCCGTAGCCGTTCTGCAGAACGTCTGACGCCGCGTGCGGCTGATAACGTCCGACGCCGAGCGAGATGCTCACGTAGCGTATATTCCGCGCGACGAAATCGTAGAGCCGCTGCGCCTTCTCGGCCGGCGTCCCTGCTCCCTTGGTAAGTTCGCCGGCCTTTTTACGCACGCTGTCGTCGACCGTCATACGCTCGCCCTGTAGCTTCGCGTACCAGGTCGCAATCTGCTTCCAGTCGGTAAAAGTCGTTAGCTGCACGTCGGGACCGGTCGCCTCGTCCTCCTCGCCATCGTTTTCTCGATCTCGATTTCGCTCTTTCTCGCGATCCGGATGAATGTCTTTGACCACCCATGTGTAAACGCGCCGGTCTCCCGTGTCTTGAATTTCAGGACTAAGCGCCGGCGTCTTGAGCTTCACCTCGCGCGACTTCGGAAGATCAATCTCCAGCCGGTCTTCGCCGACCGCCACGCCTTTCGGAAATGTGTATTCGTACCAGAAGTTTCCCGCAGCGAGTGGCGTGAGAACCCGCGTCACGGTGCGATATTCAAGCGTGTCGCCCGGTTGCAGCGCGGTCACGGAAATATGCCGCTGCCGGTAGTCGCTATACATCGGCGCTTCTTTCAGCACGTCGGGAGCGAAATCCTGCGCAGTCGAATCCGGCGTCACCACCACGCGCCCATCCGGCTTGCGCACGCGGACATATTCAACGTCTAACTTTTCGGTCGCGGACGAATATCCGAAAACTAGCTGGCCAAAAGCCTCGACGCCTGCCTGACTTTGAATCCGAACGACCGCCTCGGTCTCGCTGACTTCGGTTCCGTCGTTCTCAAAGCGGACATGATTCAGAATTCGATCGAAGACCGCGGCTTCTTGCGAGTCAGTCGTTTTCGGCTTGGGTGAGGGAGAGGGCGAGGGCGAGGGCGAAACCTGGGCCAGACCAGCAGTGCTCATCAAACAGACAAGCGAGAGACCGACTAACAAGCCGACCACAGCGCACCACACACGATAAGACATATTGCAGTTCTTTTACGCTGTGCCCGGCGTAAAATCAAACGAACCGGAATCCGGTTCCACAAAAAGTGACGTTGCCTGCGTGACGTATAATCGACCGTAATTTCCAGATTCTCGATCTTGACAGGGCAAAATTTATGAATCAGTCTGCGATATTTCTCGGAGGAGAAGGCGACAACTACTTTCGCAGAAACAAGGCGGCGATCGAGGTCAGCAGCACCGCAAGTGAAATTGCCTGGCTTGGCCACGCACTGTCTCCGTTTAAGAGCAAAATGAGCAGTGTTCTCGAAATCGGCTGCAGCAATGGCGCCAAACTGGAACAGATCTGCGGCCTGCTTGATGCCAAAGGGCAAGGGATCGACCCTTCCAAGCAGGCTGTCGATGAGGGCAATCAAAGGCTCTCTGGAAGCCGAGTGCATCTGCACGTTGGCGCAGCCTCACGTTTGCCTTTTGATCGAGGCACTTTTGACTTCGTCTATTTTGGATTTTGCCTTTATCTCCTCGACCGTCAGGACTTGTTCGCTGCCACGGCGGAAGCCGATAGAGTCCTGAAGTCCGGCGGATTCCTCGCGATTACCGATTTCGACCCCATCCGACGCCATAAACGTCCGTATCATCACAAGGAAGGCGTGTTCTCATTCAAGCAGGATTACTCCAGGAGTTTTACCGAGAGCGGCCTTTACTATCTTGTTTCCAAAAACAGCTTTTCGCATCGGCAGCTGTTTTTTGACGTCGATGGCGACGAGAGAGTATCCACAACGCTTCTGTTCAAAGAGTTTGATGCTTACTGATTTCGCGTTTCAGGTGAGTGGTGTCAAAGAACAAGAGAATCCCCAGGAAAACCCGACTCGGCATGCTGCTTGCTGTCGTGACTTGCTTCTGCGGCCCGTTGGCCGCCCAAGCTCCGCCGCTCACCATCGTCAACGAGCCTTTGCCGCCGCTCGAGGTAGGCATTGAATTCCACATTCTTCTTCATGCCAGCGGCGGCGTTCCACCCTACGTCTGGACGCCTCCGAACAACGATCTTCCGGAGGGAATCACGCTCACTGCGGAGGGCTTGCTGGCCGGACGGCCCACCAAACCTGGGACTTCCACTTTTATCCTGAAAGTCGAAGACTCCGGCCATCCCGCGCACACGATCACCAAGGATTTCACGGCGTCGGTCGCCGCTTCGCTCTTGCTCGAATGGAATCAACCGCCAAAAGTCCGCGACAATCGGATTGACGGCATCGCTCAGGTCTCCAATGGCTCAAAAGACACATTCGATCTGACGGTCGTCATCGTGGCCGTCGCCGAAAACGGGCGAGCGACCGCGATTGGCTACGAGCATTTCCCGCTGAAACCCGGCGCGCTCAGCGTGCAAATCCCCTTCGGCAACACGCTGCCCCACGGCGCTTACGTCATCCACGCCGACGCCATTGCGGAAATCCCCTCGCGCAACTCCATCCTTCGCCAGAGACTGGAAACGCCTCTACCGTTGCAGGTCGTGCTGGGACCGTAGCGGGCGGAAATGTTTGCGCTTTCTGTTTCTTGCTTTTTGAAGGTTCTTCCGCTAGATTTCATCTTTCCTTGATTCGCCCGACTCATCGGCGTTGTTTATCGGCGTTGATCTGACGAGCGGGCAGATCGAAACTGCCTCCAGGAGTTGTAACTATGAAGCGGAGTTACGTTTGGCTCGCGTTGGGCTCGCTGTTGGCGCTGGGGATTGTGTTGAGCTTGCCGAGTTGCGGGCACGACCAGAAGCTGGTAAGCCTTGTCATTCAACCTGCGGCATTTATTTTTGGGGCACCGGATTCCATGTTAACGGAACAGTACACCGCGACCGGCACATATATCCATCCGCCGGCGACGAAGGACGTTACTGCTCAAGCGACCTGGAAGGTTGACGACGGGATTGTGAGCCTGAATGCTGGCTTGGCGTCTCCGACCGGAGCAATATGCGGCGGTGGAACGATCTCCGCCAGTGTTCCCGAAGGCACGGGCGGTTCCTCGAACATCGTGATCGCTTACGCGACGGTGACAGTGAATGATCCCACCAACCCGCTCTGCCCCGGCGGCGGGAAGTTTGCAACGCTGAGCGTTGGGGTCGCCGGGAACGGAGCAGTGACGAGTCTGCCGGGCGGAATCAGTTGTCCGAAGACATGCATTGCGACGTATGCGGTTGGAAGTTCGGTCTTGCTCACAGCTACGGGAAGCGGCGGACAAAACTTCAATAGTTGGACCAACTGCCCACAGGCATCTGGCAACACTTGCGCCGTTACGCTGCCTACTGGCGGCGCGGCTGTGATCGCAACCTTCCAATGAGAATGCGGAAGACCGCCATTACTCGTCCCTCAGCATCTTGCCCAGAGTAGCCTTGTGCCTCTCCGGCTTCCCCTTCTTGGCGCGGACTAACTGCGAGGGCTTGGGGCTGCCAACGCGTTCGCGGGCCATTTCGCGGACGATCTGGGCGGCTGAGAACGTCTTCTTTTTGCGCTTGCGAGGCATGGCAGTTTATGCCCGCATCTTCGCACATTCGATCCCCAAAAAATGCAATAATCTTGTCTCATGGTTGAAGCGTATGGATGAGCGTGAGTTTTTCGACGAGAAGTCTGAGAAGAAGCCGGCAAACCTAAGTTGTCCGCATTGCCAGCAGCCTGGAGAGTACGAGATTCAGTGGCTGGTGCGGATGAAAAAGAAAGCTCTGCCGCCACGCGCCGACGATCGCGACCGCGCCAAGTTTGCCAAGGCGCAGTCGTATATGCTCCGGCGTGACGACGTCATGATGTGCAAGAACATGCGCTGCCGCAAGCGCTTCGAAATTGCCGGCGTCCAAAGCGTCGCGTTTCTACAGTAGCGTCACTTCGCGGAGTTGCGGTTCGCAACCAGCGTCGCTGCCAAACGGCGAACGCTGTGCAACAGCATTCCTAGCGATTCGGATGCGGGCGCGGAAAGCCCAGACGGCCTTGCGGGCGGAGCGTCGCCGTAACCTTCCTCTTCCATCTGTTTTGCGGCGGCGGCGAAGCGCCTGGAACTCTCGTCCTCCATGGCAAGAAAGCGAAACGCCTGCGCCAGCGGAACCCCATCGGCGCCAGTCTGCAGGAACTCGACGTGGGCGCTGACTTTACCGAACACAGTCTTCATCGCAATGTCGCCCATCGTGCCCTGCGGAATCGGTCCTTTGGAGAGGACCGCGGAACCTCCGGTAAGAGACAGACGCTGCAAAACGCCAACGAAGCGGGTGTCGCGGATCGAAAACAGCGCGCGCTCGCTATTCGGAACGCGAATGCGCGGCGCTCGGCTTCGCACCTTCTCAGACTTCTTCACAATAACTCAGCATCGCAAGCTGGATGAGCGCGGTCAAGGTTACCGCCGTGCGTAGTGATCGGGCCACCGGGCCACCGGGTGGTCGGATGGCCCGATCCGTTTCGTTTATACTTGCCAGTTTGGCCTGACAGTTATCGGTGGCATATGTAGCGCCGCCGTCCCGGCGGCTGTCCAGGGGGCGTCTCGCCCGCCGCGCCCAGAGCGAGATGCTCTCGTCAGGATGCTCGCGCTACAGACAAAACGACGCTGTACAACGATGGGAGTTGATTCGTGAAGATTTTGGTTTGCATGAAGCAGGTGCCGCAGAAAGACGCTCCGCTCAAGCTGAATGAGGCGGGGACGTGGATCCGCGAAGACGTGTCTTACGAGGTGAACGAGCCGGACGCGTTTGCCCTGGAAGAGGCTTTGCGGCAAAAAGAAAAGCACACCGGCGAAGTCGTCGTGGTGACGGCTGGACCGGCACGCGCGTCCCAGGTGCTGCGCGAGGCGCTGGCCAAAGGCGCTGACCGCGCGATTCATCTTGAGGGCGACGGCTTCGTGGGACTCGATGCCTACAACACCGCGCGCGCCATCGCCGCTGCGATTAAAGATGAACAATTCGACCTGATCTTCACCGGTCTGCAATCCGACGATTACGGATACGCCCAGACCGG
>JAYUJG010000082.1:0-10727 GCA_043765355.1 Acidobacteriaceae bacterium
AATGGCTTGATGGACATAAAGTCAACGTACTGCCCCGGTTTGGGGTTCGAGAAGTGTTCCGAAACAAAGCTTCCATGAAAATCGAAGAGTTGAAAAGGAGAACAGCGTTATATGCCAGCGAAGAAGAAATCCGAGAAAGTCGTTCCGATTGACCCCGAGCTTAAAGCCCGGTTCCTTCAAACCATCCAAACGTACACTTCAAACAAGGGCCACGTTCTCCCCCGGCACAGCGAATTCCAAGACGCTGCTGAGTCGGTACCAAAAGTTATGAAGGCGCAATCGAAGATGCTTAAAGACTATGAGCGTGGGTTGATACCCCCCACACGTCACACAATTGTGGCCTTGATGAAGAAAACGATCAAGGACTACCCGACACCGGCCTTGCCGGAGACCCCAAAAGAACAAATTCAGATTAAGGCGGTTGTCATCCCAGACATTCCGGGACTCAAGGAAATGGAGCCGCGCCCACCGACACCAACTAAGCCGAGTTGGGCGAAATAACCCCGTGCCATTTCCGTGCCGCTCGCTGCGCTCTATCTGCGCTCTGTTTACGTGGCTAAGGCTGCTTTGCAGGGTCTTAGGTGTCACCCGCTGACCTGCATGTTGTTGGAACTACGTTTAAGTGTTGATTCGAGTCCTACCTGAGGAGCCATTTTTTTGCCTAACCGGCTAACTCTGCTAGACTACGACGTTCCTAGCCAATTGCCTTGCCCCGATTCTTTCGAATTCAGGATTGCTGCGGAGAGGCAGACACGGTGGTCGGGAACGACTGCAAAGAGCGCATCGCAAGGGCAACTTCAGCGCTGCGGTAAATCTTGTTTTAGTATCCGGCTTCAGCAATGCAGACAACTCTGCAAATCACTTCGCCCCTTTAGTAGCCGGGGGGACGTCGGCCACGGCGGGCAGAATCATCCCGCTGCAAAGGCCAAGTCCGATGCGGCGAAACCCATCTCGTTCGCAGAACCCCCGCAGCACGACTTCATCGCCGTCTTCCAGAAATTTTCTGCGCTCGCCGGTTGTCAGCGTCACCGGGTCCTTGCCGCGCGCAGTCAACTCCAGCAGGCATCCGCGCGCGCTTTTGTCCGCACCTGACACCGTCCCGCTTGCGAGCAAGTCGCCGGCGCGCAAATTGCAGCCATTACTCGCGTGGTGCGTCAGCATCTGCGCCATCGTCCAATACATGTCGCGAAAATTACTCGTTCCTAACACCACCGAATCCAGGTCGGCCTCGCGCATGCGCACGGACGATATGGAAACTTCGAGGCGCAAGTCGAGACCGCCGTGCTTTTCATCACTCGGGCTGAACAGGTAAGGCAAGGGATCTGGATCGCCCTCCGGGCGCGCAAATGCCGCAGCGCGAAAAGGAGCGAGCGCCTCCATCGTCACCACCCAGGGCGAAAGCGAAGTGGCGAAACTTTTTCCGAGAAAAGGTCCCAGCGGCTGATACTCCCAGGACTGAACGTCGCGCGCCGACCAGTCGTTGAGCAAGCAGATCCCGAAAATATGACCTTCCGCTTCGCCGATGGGAATACTTTGACCGAGCGAATTTCCGGCACTTACAAAGAAGCCCACTTCCAGTTCGTAGTCGAGCAACTTCGTCGGCCCGAATATGGGATCGGCTTCGCCGTCGCGCGTCTGTCCCGATGGCCGCCGGACGGGCGTTCCCGACGCAACCAGCGACGACGCCCGCCCATGATAACCAATCGGAATGTATTTGTAATTTGGCAACAGCGGGTTATCGGGACGAAACAGCTTCCCCACATTGGTGGCGTGAAACATCGACGCATAGAAATCCGTGTAGTCGCCGACCGCCGCAGGCAGGAGCATGTCGACGTCATCTTGCGCGATCAGATGACGCGACGCAGCCTGACGAGCGGAGGCTGGCGCTTCTTGTCGCAAGATGGCGTGGAGTTGGCGGCGCAATGCACGCCTCGGCGCCGCTCCGAGCGCCATCAGCGAATTCAACGAACGGGAAGTGCAGGCGTTGGCCGCGGGCCGCACGCTTTCCTCAGCCAACAAGTTTTCGGTTCGCAATCCGGCGACGTCGAGAACGCGGTCTCCGATCGCAACGCCGACTCTCGATTCGGCGCCTTTGTCACGCCGTCGAAACACTCCGAAGGGTAGATTTTGAATGGGAAAATCGGAACCAGCGACGTTGGCCGATTCGACCCAGCTCTCTGTTTTAGAATCGTGAGTCTCATCGAGGATTGGCTTCATAGAAGGTGAAGAGATCGTAAATCATCGATGGGCTCCGTGAACGAGCACGAACCAAAGGAAACCGCAAAACCCGCGCGGGCGACCGCAATTTCTTGCTGGCTGAGCCGATGTTCGCGCCAACTGATCGTATCCGCAGCGAACTGAAATGCCTGCGATGATTCCTCTTTCAGCAACTCCAACGCGAGTGCGGCATTCATCCCAGCTCGCAAAAACGCAGCCGCCACAAAAACATTGACGAAGCCGTGCATGACTCCCGATGGGCTGTCGGGACGATAAGTGAGCCGGTGCACCGATCTTAGCGGATGGTGAAGTCCGGCAGTGGCTTTGAAGGGCACGTTCGACGCCGCGCACACGCGAATAAATTCAACGACACTTTCCGCAGTGGGAAACTTGTCGGCTGTTTCGCCGCCTGTCCTTATTTTTGCTCTGCGCCCACAACGAGACATTTCCGCAATACACTCGCCGCTATCCTCCGGAGTAACTTCGAAATAAGTCGCTAACTCGGAAGGGATGATGTTGGATAGTCGAGTTATCTCCGCGGCGCTCGCATCCTTCACCTCAACCGACGCGACGGTTGCTCCCCGGCGAGAACGCGTTATCCGAGAATTGAACTCTCCTATCCGAGCGACATCCGATCCGGCGTCTGGTCCAAGAAGAGCCGAGAGCCTCCAGTTCGAGAAGTTGGTTTCAGGCGATGCGGCCGACAACCCGGCAAATGCTTCTTCAAACTCGTTCAAGCGTGCGGCCGGAACGATGAAACTCCCTAGCATCCACTTCCATTGCGATTGCGAATAGGAGTTATAGTTCGCGACCGCCTCGGCCATGCTCAACGATGCAGGCGGAAACAGTCCCGCATAGTCGATCAAGTCGCCAAGCAGGACGCGCGTTGCGTTTGCGGCGTCCGCCGCGCTCACGCGGTCCTCCATCGTCTTCGCGGCTTGCAAATTCATCGCTCCAGTCCTCGTCTGGTTTTCTTCGGGCTTAGCGGCGCAAATGTCCAGGACGACCTACGTCTTGAATTTCTTCTTCAACCCCTGCCAGCATTCAAAATACTGATGATCAAGCTGCGAGGTTTTCAGCGCGAACTTCGTCGGCTGGCACGCAAAACGAGTCTCGAACATAAACGCCAGTGTGTCGGCGACGTAGACCGGTTTCAATTCAGCCTTGCTCGCTTTCTCGAAGGTTTCGGAATCGGGCCCGTGACCGGCCATGCAATTGTGCAGGCTCGATCCGCCGGGAACGAATCCCTCCGCCTTGGCGTCATACTCGCCGTGGATCAGCCCCATGAACTCATTCATAAAGTTTCGATGGAACCAGGGCGGACGAAATGTGTGTTCGGAAACCATCCATCGCGGCGGAAAGATTGCGAAGTCGACATTGGCGGTTCCGGGAATTTCCGAAGGCGAGGTCAGCACCGTGTAGATCGACGGATCGGGATGATCGAAGCTCACCGTATTGATGCAATTGAAATTCGCCAGATCGTATTTATAGGGAGCGTAGTTCCCATGCCACGCGACCACATTCAGCGGCGAGTGATCGATGCTCGCTTCCCACAGGCGACCTTGAAATTTGGTTGCAATTCGGAAATCGCCTTCGCGGTCTTCGAACGCGGCCACGGGCGTTAGAAAGTCGCGCGGATTCGCCAATCCGTTCGCGCCAATCGGTCCCAAATCCGGCAGGCGAAACAGCGCGCCGTAGTTTTCGCAGACATAGCCGCGCGCTTGTTTTTCGAGAAGCTCGACGCGAAAGCGAATTCCTCGCTGAATCACCGCAATCTCGCCGGGAGCCGCTTCGATCAATCCCATCTCCGTACAGAGCAGAAGGCACCCCTGTTGCGGCACGATCAGCATCTCGCCATCGGCATTGTAGAAAAAACGATCGGTCATCGAAGCGTTGGCGACATAGATGTGAATCCCCACACCGGCGTGAGTATGGGTATCGCCATTGCCCGCCATGGTAATCAGGCCGTCGACAAAATCGGTGCGCTGCGAGGACGGCGGAATTGGAATCGGCATCCAACGCAACTGGTTGGGCGGCGTCGGTACCTCGTCAAACGGCGCGCTGCGCAGACCTTTCGGGCTGATCGGTTCGAAGGGCTTGTGCGCAACCGACGGGCGCATTCGGTAAAGCCAGGTCCGGCGATTGCTGCCGCGCGGCGCTGTGAATGCCGTCCCGCTCAGTTGTTCGGTGTATAAACCGTGTGCGACTCGCTGCGGAGAGTTCTGTCCGCGCGGCAGCACGCCTTCCACCGCTTCGCTCGCGAATTCGTTGCCGAATCCCGACTGGTACCGCAACTCGTTTTTTCCCCGCGTCTCGCTTCCGTTGCTTGCCTTTTTTTGAGCCATCGCTACAGGTTCCCTCGCCGCGCCTGTTCCGCCTCGATCGATTCAAACAGCGCTTTGAAATTTCCCTTGCCAAATCCGCGGCTGCCTTTGCGTTGGATTACTTCGAAAAATACGGTCGGTCGATCTTCCACTGGCTTCGAAAAAATTTGCAGCAGATATCCTTCTTCGTCGCGGTCTACAAGGATGCCGAGTGCGCGCAACTCTTTAAGCGACTCCTCGACCGGCCCCACACGCGACGGCAGCGCATCATAATAGGTGTCGGGCACTCGCAGAAAATCGAGCCCATTCTGCTGCAACTTGCCCACCGTGTGCACGACATCTTTGCATTGCAGCGCGATGTGCTGGGCCCCGGCTCCTCCGTAGGCATCGAGGTATTCCTGGATCTGGCTCTTGTTACGCGCCGTTGCCGGCTCGTTGATCGGGAATTTCACCGAATGCGATTCGTCCGACATCACGATGCTCATCAACGCGCTGTACTCGGTCGAAATATCCTTGTCGTCGAACGTGATGTAGCGATGAAACCCGAACACCTGCGTGTAGTAGTCCGCCCAGTACTGCATTTTGCCGAGTTCGACATTGCCGACGATGTGGTCGACGCGCAGAATCCCACAGTCATCTCCGGCGATCGGCGCTGCCATGAACCCCGGCAAAAACGGGCCTTTGTAGTCCTGGTAAGAGATCAACGAATGGATGGTATCTCCATAGGTTTGGACGGCAGCGCGACGAACGACGCCGTGCTCGTCCTTCAGGTCATGCGGTTCTTCGGCGGGCAGCGCTCCGCGACGCACAGCTTCTTCGAACGCCTGATCCGCATCCTCCACTTCCAGCGCGATGTCCCTTACGCCGTCGCCATGGGTTCGAATGTGATCCGCCGCCAGATCGTCTGGCGTCATCGGAGTCGTGAGAATAAAGTTGGCTTTGCCCTGACTCAGCGCGTATGACGTCCGTTTGCGCTGCCCAGTCTCCAGTCCGCTATACGCGACTTGAGAAAAACCAAAACCCTTGCGGTAGAAATACGCCGCCTGCCGCGCATTGCCGACCCAGAACTCGATGTGATGAATTCGTTTAAGCTTAAGCGGATTTTCCATCCAATGCCCTCACCTTAAGTATTGAGATTTTATCGTGGGTGGAGACCCGCGCCGGTTGCCGACTACCTCGCAGCCGCCGTCACTACCGAAACTTCGTCGCCAGCCACGCGATGCAACCAATGATTCCATTCGCAAGACGCCCCCGTTTTCGCGCGGTCAAACGCCGTCCGTATCTGCTCCGTAACCGGCCCCGGAGAGACGCGCCCGATTCGACAGCCATCCACTTCCGCCACCGGCAAAATCTCGCACGCCGTGCCGCACAGAAACGACTCATCCGATTTCTTTAACTCATCCACGGTAATCGTGCCCACCTCGATTGCAAATCCTTCCGCCGCCGCCAACTGCAGAATCGAGTCGCGCGTAATTCCCATCAGAATCGACGACTTGTCATCATTGGTGCGCAGCGTCCGTCCGTTCACGGTGAACACGTTTGCTACCGCAGCCTCGGCTACGTTTCCGTCGATGTTGAGCAGCAGCGCTTCATCATAGCCTCGCCGCGACGCCTCCATCGTAGCCAGCCGCGAATTCAGGTACTGACCGCACGCCTTGGCCGTCGTCGGCATCATGCGCGCATCAAACTTCCGGTAAGGAGAAACGGTCAGCCGCGCCCCCCGCCGCCGACTCTGTTCGCTGACATGCACCATATAAGGCCAGGCTAGAATCGCTGTCTCGGTCGCACACTGCGCACGAATCCCCAGCGTCTCCGATCCCATATACGCGATCGGTCGAATGTAAGCCTGGTTCAACCGGTTCCGCCGCAGCAATCCACAGATTGCCTCCGCCAACTGCTCCCGCGTGTACGGAATTTCCAAACCATACACCACCGCCGACTGGTACAGGCGATCAAGGTGAGCATCCAGGCGAAAGATTGCGGGTTCGCCATCGGCCTCTCCATCGACTCTGGTGGCGTAGCTGCGGATCCCCTCGAAGACTCCCGTCCCATAGTGCAAAGCATGCGTCGAGAGGGGCACTTTGCTCTCGGACCACGGCACGAATTCGCCGTTCATCCACGACCATTGAACATTTTCGAATCCCATTCCAGTTGACCCCTTGCTGGAGTTGCGCTGGAACCATTGTTGGACCGGGAAGGCAATTCGTAAATAGACGAGGTTAAGAGCTGTAGGTTTTTACCTATAGTTTCTAAGGTAGAATAGCTACATGACCTTCGATACTGTGGATATCGACGACATCGGCTGGCATATTCTCGAACAGCTGCAAAAGGATGGTCGCCTGTCATTTGCCGAACTCGGACGCCGCGTTGGACTCACCCTCCCGGCTGTAGCCGAGCGGGTTCGCAAGATGGAAGATGCCGGCATCATCACGGGCTTCCGCGCCGAGGTCAATCCCGCGAAGATCGGGCTGCCGATTGCGGCGTTTATTCGTATCAGCGTTGTTGGCGATGTTTTCGCGCGCATTGCCAAAGCCGTCCGCGACATGCCTGAAGTCCTCGAATGCCATCGCGGCACCGGCGCCGATTCGTTTACGCTGAAAGTTGCGGTTGAGTCGGTCCAACATCTCGAACGCCTGATCGACAAGCTCACGCCCTTCGGCACGACGTCGACGTCCATCGTTCTCTCGACGCTGGTCAAGCACAGATCGTTCCTGCGCCGGACACCCGGCGCACGCAAGAAGTGAACTCAGCTTAAATTAAATCTACGCACTTCATCAGCGCACTTCAATCGACACAAGTTCCCCTTCGTGCTTCCCTGCCGCCCGGTAGTTCACCGACACCAGCCGATTCGTCCAATCGCACGAAAACTGCTCCTCGCCAATCACCAGCAGCGATTTGTAATCGGCGGCGTGCAATTTGTAAGTGGACATTCCGCTCAACACGGTAACCGTTGCCTCGGGGGATTTTGAGCAATCGCTACTTACGATCTTGCCTTTAAGAAATTGCACGGGCCCGCTCGTCCCGGGCTTGGGAGTCGCGGGCTTCGGCGTCGTGTCGGCATCTTCATCCTCCTCGTGCGCCGGACTAGCCGCCACCGGCGGTCCCGTCCCCGCCCCCGGAGTGCTCGCCGCGCCCGCCGGTGCCGCATCTGTTCCCGAACGCTGCGGACGCACTCCATACTTCTGCAGCGTATCCAAATCAGCCAACTGCAACTTCGCCGCTGCAGCCGCGGCCCGATCCGGGCCAGCCTCCAGTCGCGTAAATACCTCCCGCGCTAATTCCCACTTCTTGCCCGCCACATAAATCTGTCCCAAATTAAATTGGTACTCGACATTCCGTGGCGCCAGCGCGATCGCCTGCCGTTGCGCCTCCATGGCTGAGTTGATGCCGCCGCCTTCCACTCGCGCCATCCCGAGCATGTTGTACGCCTCGGCCATTTCCGGATACCAATCCGCCACCGCCCTCAAATCCTGCATCATATTCGCGATACCCCGCATCTCGCGCCGCGCAGCCTGCGCCTGCTGATATTTCAGCGCCGAACGGTAGTACCAAATCCACGGATCTCGAGAGTTCAGCTCCGCCGCTTTCTCTAGCTCGTCGGCGGCCGCGTCAAATCGCTTCTGCCGAATATCGTCCGCGGCGAGCCCGCGATGCGCCGCCTCATTGTCTTTAGGGTCCTCCGTGAACTGTTGCAAATCATGCACCGCTTGATCATGGTGCTCCGGGACGCGCGCCATCGCGTCGCCGATCGCCGCTCTCGCCTCTTCATCCTTAACAGCTGTAACGGCCATTCCAATTTCGTCGGCGTCAAATGGCACCGCGAAATGCACGGGCTGCTGAATGTCCACGGGATCGGCAATCGGCTTCTTCGCCTGATCGAGCGCAATCCCCAGCCCGCTGAGCGATTTGAAATAGTCCTTCACCGCCGCTTCCATCTGCGCCGGTGACAAATCAAACGCCTGCACCATCGCCTTCTCGACCGGCACTCTCTGATTCAGCACCAGATCGAAGTAAGTCCCGGCCTCCGGCATCTTATTCTTATTGAGCAGATAGTGAACCACCATCCATGATTGCGCGTAATACAGCGTGTTATGCGTGCCTTCTCGCTTCCCCGAGCCATCGTGCTTCATCGAGAACAGATCCGGCATCGCCAACCAAACCGGAGAACTGACTAGCTGCGTCAGCGATTGCGGGACATTCGGATCGCGCCGAAATTCGTCGAAAATATCTTCGCGCCACTCCGGCGCCAGCTCCGGGTCGCCACCGATCCCCACCTGCTTGCCAATCTGGATCGACCCAAAATATTCCGCCAGCCCTTCGTCAAACCATCCCTGCGCCGGAGGATAGTTAAAATTCAAAAGATAGTGCGCCAGCGGATGCGCGATCGCCCGCCAGGGATCGGGCTCAAACATATTCAGCACGATATAAATTCGATCCGATCCCGGCACATAAAACCCGCCCGCCATACTTTGTTTGCTGGGGGCGATCATGGCGTACTGCTTGTCGTTCTTGAGCGCGATCACTGTAATTGGTACCGGCATCTTCAGCTTGGCTTTCAACAGCAACTGCCCAAACACCGACCGCATCTGCTCCATCCGCAACGCCACTTCGCGCCCGCGCTTTTCGCCCGCATCGGTCAGCACTGAGAAATGGGCAGTGTGCACTTCGAGCCACTTCGGCTCGTCCTTGGCAAGAGCCCGCTCCGGAAAAATAAAGTGCAGTCCCACGAACAACGAGAGCAGCGCGGTACGGGCCGCGACGTTTGCGAGCGCGAAGAGTGGGTGGCGATTTCTCATGACAGCCCTGCAAGGTTTCCCAAAATGCTAGCACGCCGGCGGGTGAACAGAGGCGTTTGCCGCATACAACCCGGCAAGAGGCTGGCACCCGCGACCGCCAGCCTCTTACAAAAAAGGCGTGCCGATCCCCCTAAACTCATGTGATACATTTACGCTTCGCGCGAACCGCGGCGCGGTTTATGCAAAAGCTGTGGACTCGACGCCCGTCCCTGTAGAAGCATGGCCCGCGAGCAGCCCCAGCCGTACGCTATCAACGCGATTACTAACTGCCAACGATCAGGAGGCTTCATGCAAAGCCAAATTCTGGGCACGACCATGCCCGTTCTTGAATTCACCCTCGAGCCAAACGAATCGGTAATCTCCGAAGCAGGAGAACTTTCCTGGATGTCCAGTTCCATTCAGCTGACCACGCACACGCAGTTCGGCGGAGGCGGCGGACTGTTCGGCGCGCTCAAGCGCGTGGCCGGTGGCGGAACTTTTTTCATGACGGAATATCGCGCTGGCGGCACTCGCGGTGAGTTGGCCTTTGCGACCAAACTTCCCGGCCACATCGTGCCTGTGGAAGTCAGCCCCGGTCACGAATACATGATTCACCGCCACGGCTTCCTCTGTGCCACGCCGCAAGTCCAGGTCGGAGTCGGATTTCAGCAATCGCTTGGCGCTGGCATCTTTGGCGGCGACGGCTTCTTGCTGCAACGCCTCACCGGACAAGGCACCGCCTGGCTCGAACTCTCAGGCGAACTGGTGATAAAGGACCTTCAACCCGGCGAAACTCTCCGCGTCCACCCTGGCCACGTCGGCGCGTTCCAATCCAGTGTCTCGTTTCAGATCGTGACAGTCCCCGGAATCAAAAACATGATTTTCGGTGGCGACGGAATTTTCCTCGCCGCACTCACCGGCCCCGGCCGCATCTGGCTGCAGACTCTCCCCATCGCAAAACTGGCTCACAAATTGATGGAATACATGCCCAGAGCCTCCGGCGATGCGGCCAAGGGTGGGGTGGTTGGCGGCATCGTAGGCTCGATTCTGGAAGGAATGAAATAAACCTCGTCAAACCTCGCGCTCAACACAAGACCATGCCATGGTTCGCCCCATCAACCGCTACCGCGCCCAACCGCCTCGCCTGGATCGACTGGATGCGCGGTCTGGCTTGCATCCTAATGTTCCAAACACACTGTTACGATGCTTGGTTGGGCGGCGACGCCCGCAACACAACGGTCCTCAAGACATCGCAACTTCTGGGAACACTGCCCGCGCCGCTCTTCCTTTTTTTAGCCGGAGTTTCGTTTGCGCTGATCACCACGAAACTAATCGGCAAGCATCTGACTCCAGCCGAACTCACCACCAAGATGGCCCGCCGAGGCACCGAAATCCTTGCCTTCGGATTGCT
>JAYUJG010000083.1:0-11459 GCA_043765355.1 Acidobacteriaceae bacterium
GCGGCAAAGCCATCGCTGCTGCCGCCAAACCAGCCTTCAAGGAACGGCGGCAGGTCCCACGGATTCGTTGTTCCGGCAGCGTCGAGTTTCACGCCGACGGAACCGATGTGCGCATGTGGGGAACCCTGACCGACATCAGCTTGCATGGCTGTTACGTCGAAATGAACACGACGTTTCCCGTCGACACCAAAGTCCATCTTGTACTCAAGTCGTTCGGCGTCCGGGTTCAGGCTCGCGGTACAATTCGCGCCACCTACCCTTTCCTCGGAATGGGCATCGTCTTCACTGAAATTGATCGCGAGCAACAGCTTCAGCTGGAGCAGTTTCTCGCCTCGCTGGCAGGACGCAACGCCCTTGCCACCGCCGCATCGACCGACGGGTCCGGCATGAAAGAGGCCTTGACCTCGGCCGACCCAAAAGCCTTTCTCGATGAAATCGCCGAATTCTTTCGCAAGAAGCCTCTGCTCTCCCGCGAGGAGTTTTGCGAGATCGCCAAACGAGTGCGTCGCTCCTGATTCCTCCAACCCCAGTTCCAGCGCAATCTGCCCACGACTCGTTGTTTCGACTCGTTTCGTTATCTTTCGACTTGTAGTATTCTCTCCCTTCCGATGACTGAGTGGATTCAGACCGCGCTTCTCTGTTTAACCATCTTCGCCACCACTCGGGTCCACGCCCAGCAACCCGCCATTGGCTACAAGCCCGCCCCCGACGCCGATAGCCGATTCACAATCCATCGCGGGGACGCGGGGTCACGCAGAAAAACAAAGCAAGGGTTTTCTCCGCGACATAGGATCGAGGGGAAGGATCGCGTCATCACCGTGCTCTGCTCGTCGGCATCCCTGTCGCGAGTGGTCGAACTGAAACCAGCATTTAGCACTTAGCGAACAGCACCCACTCGACCGCATGTCCACACTTGACATCACCATCGCCGGAGAAATTAATCTCGACCTGATTCTCTATGGTCTGCCTCAGCAGATGCCTACCGAACTGGAATTGCTCGCCAGCGATTTCGTCATTACGCTCGGCAGTTCGTCGGCAATCCTGGCGCATAACCTAGCGGCCCTCGGGAGCCGCGTGGGATTTATTACAAAGGCCGGTGACGATTCTTTCGGAACCATGGCTCTCGATCGACTGCGCGAGCGCGACGTCGATCTTGCGCGGGTCGTGCGGGGCCCCAGGTCGGGCGTAACGCTCATTCTGCCCCACGGGAACGAGCGCCACATCCTCACTTATCCCGGCACGATCTCGGAGTTACGCTTTGAGGATCTCGATCTCGATTACCTAACATCGGCGCGCCACTTCCACATGTCATCGTTATTCTTGCAGCGCGAACTGCTGCCGCGAGCGCCCGAACTTTTTCGGCGGATGAAGTCCGCCGGCCTGACAACTTCGCTCGACACGAACGACGATCCCGACGACCGCTGGGGCGCGATCCTCGATGAGATATTGCCCTACGTGGATATCCTGCTCCCCAACCAACGCGAAGCAATGAAGATGTCGCGAGCTGACGAGGTAGAAACCGCTCTTTCACGACTCGCTCAAAAAGTGGGGACAGTCGTAATCAAGATGGGCGCGAGGGGAGCCATTGCGATCCGCGATGGGCGCCGATTCTCGGCTCCAGCCGTTCCCGTGACGGTCGTCGATCCTGTGGGCGCGGGCGACAGCTTCGACGCCGGATTCCTCCACCAGTTTCTGCAAGGAGCGGAACTAACAGCATGTCTGGCTTCTGGAAACCTGTGCGGCGCATTCTCGACCACGGCCAGTGGGGGTACGGAGGCGTTCCACGACGCAGCGCGGATGCAGGACTTCTTGCGCCAGCACGATCCCCAGTTCTGAGAGCAGCGACCGGCGTGTGGAAGCCAGGCTATGCCTCGCTTGAACGGGCGAAGCCCTGCCTCCAAACTAAAAATTAAACGCACCAAACGTGTCGATGAGCAAAGTAAGGATGGATATTGGGGTGGGAGACGGGAATTGAACCCGCAACCGTCGGAGCCACAGTCCGATGCTCTACCGATTGAGCTACTCCCACCGCAGACAACGATTATAGCAATTGCGGCGGGAGTCCGGGTCTTACTCGGCACCGTCTCAGCACCGTCTCTCCACGATTGACTTACCTGCTACGGTCTGCCCAGGCCCATGTACTGGAATCCCATAGCGCGAAGCCGAGACGAGTCGAGCAGGTTCTTCGTGTCGATGATGATTGGCCGCTTCACCAGATGACGAATCTTCGCGAAATCCAGCGTCCGGAACTCCGGCCAACCGGTAGCGACGATCAGGGCATCGACTCCCTCGGCGACTCCGTACGCTGATTCGCAGTATTTCACCATGCCATTGAGTTGCAGCTTCGCATCCGGAATCGCAACCGGATCGTAAGCCCGCACCCGCGCTCCCCCAGCCAGCAAATTCTGCGCCAGTTGAATCGACGCCGAGCCGGCTACGGAGTTGGTATTTGGCTTGAATGACAGGCCCAGAATGCCAACGTCCTTGTTCTGGACGCTGTCGATCGCCGCTGCGACCTTTTGCATCAGCCGATTTCCCATGTCCAGATTCACCGCACGGGCGGCGTCGAGCACCTTTAGATCGACGCGCTTCTCGCGGGCCAGTCCGGTGAGCGACTCCATATCAGACTCGGCAAAAATTCCGCCCATGCCGGCGCCGGGTTGCAGGCAGCGCGGCGCAATTTTCTTGTCCAGCCCCAATGCCAGCGACAGGCTGACAGCATCGGCATTGACGTGTTCGCACAGATTCGCAATTTCGTTGATAAATGAAATCTTGGTCGCCACAAACGCCGTCGTCGCTTCGCGCGCCAACTCCGCCGTTTCATAGTTCGTGACCAGCACTGGAACCCCGCGCATCACCAGCGGATGAAAAATCTGTTTCAGCGACGAAACAGCTTCGCTCGAAGGCGTCCCGAGAATGATCCGGTCGGGCCAATTGAAGTCTTCCACCGCGCAGCCGTTGGTGAAGAACATTGGCTGCGTTACCAGCAGGCTCTTCAGCCCTTTGTCTTTTAGAGCATTTTCAAATTCTCGAGTCGATCCCACCCGAACCGGCGTCACGATCGACAGCACCTGAAAGCGGCCAGCCGCCGTCGCCAGACGGACGACGAGCTCCTGCAACCCCTGTGGTGAATCCTCGGCAAGAAATATCACCTGCGCTTTGCGAGCTAAATCTTCGGGGTCCGCCGAATACACCAGCCTCCCCGAACGCACATTGCGCCGAATTACTTCCTGAAGATTTTTTTCGAAAAAAGGTATGTTGCCCTTGGCCACATCCATGATGCGAGTGCCGTCGGCATGACAGCAGCAAACCGGCGTGCCGAAGTCGGCAAGGCAGGCGGAGATGACAGTTGCGAGGTAGCCGGATCCATACACTCCAATTTGCATGTTCTCTCTAGCGATCGAAGCTCTCGATCAAACCCGCAGCCTGGGATCCGGCGCTGTGGTTCGCAGTCCGTTAAATCTATGGTAATCCGGCTAATGGACTTGGCAACGGGCAGAAAGTACATGTCCCGACGATCAGGGTAAACGGGGGCTGGTTGCGGGTTTTCGGGGGGTATTACCGACGTTATTCTGGGCCATTCGAAGGCCCGGTCGCGGGTTACTATTGAGCCGACAGTTGTCCGCGTCCTAACGGCACCGACGCCACATCCCGCCAGACCCCGCCCTTTTCATGAACCAACACCAGTTCTTCAACCTGGACACAGCGCGTGCCCGAATACTGTGCCCAGACCTCGCGCGCCACTTCGTACGCGGCGCAAGCCTCTTCGTCGCCGTCGGCCTTTAGAATTGTGAGATGCGGAGTGTAGGGCCAATTCTCCGCGCAGTTCAATCCCCTGCCGCAGAGTTGATCGTGCAGTTCGCGCATTCGACATGCAGCCTCCTTTACTTCGATGTATACCGTCGGAGTCATCGGCAGAAATGTTTTCATGTCCCCCAGTTCGACAGTGAAGGGGGCGACCTGACCGCAAGCCTCTTCCAAAAACTCCACCGCAGCCGATTCCGTCCCCTTGAGTTCTCGGGGAGGAAGAATCGTGAGATGTGCTTCCAGGTGAGCCGTAGTCGGATGAAGCTCCCGGCGCAGTCTTTCAACCAGCTCGCCCACCGGATTCCGAACGTACGTCACTAGCGCGTAGCGTGAACTATCCATGGCTCCCGAAGCAAAATTATATCGCGCGGGCGGCGCGCAGAAGCATTCCACATTCTGGGAGTGTCACCAAGGTCACACGCCAGCACTTTTGTAGCGCCGCCGGGACGGCGTCGCTATCCAAGACCCGACCGCTGCGGCATCGGGCAGCAATCCGCGGGGCACACATCGGGCCGTGGACCGAGCGCTCCCAGCGCAAGGCGCGGACGACCTTCTTCGACTCGCTCGACAATCAATTCTCGAAGCATCGTAATGAACCCGGGATGAGTGCCCACTGTCGCCGAGCGAACCATGTGCAACCCCAACTCATCACACAACCCGCGCGCCTGGATATCGAGGTCGAACAGGACCTCCAGATGGTCGGAGACAAAGCCAATCGGAGCAATTACCACGTCGCGACTCTCGGTCCGATTCTTGAGTTCGCGAATGGCGTCCAGGATATCCGGTTCCAGCCAGGGCTGTGACGGCGGCCCGCTCCGACTCTGATACACGAGCCGCCAGTTTTCCTGTCCCAACGCTTCGGAGACGAGTTTCCCAGTGTCTTGCAGTTGCTCCTCGTAGCGACAATTCCGCGCCATGACGAGCGGAATGCTGTGTGCCGTAAATAGCAGTGGCGTTGCCTTGCGGCGATTCTCCGGAATCTTCTCCAGCGATTCGCGCACACGATCCACCCAAATCTCAACGAATCGCGGGTGATTGTGAAATACGCGAATTTTGTCCACGCTGGGCGCGCCTTCTCCGACGTCCGCCTGCGCGCGCTCGATGTCCTCGCGATATTGCCGGCAGCTGGAGTACGAACTGTAGGCCGACGTAACAAACGCCAGTGCGCTGCGAACTCCATCCGCCCGCATCTGGCGGACGGTGTCGGCGAGCATGGGATGCCAGTTGCGATTTCCCCAATAGACCGGCAAGTCAGGTCCGTGCTGCGCCAGTTCAACCTTGAGCTCGGAGCTCAGATGCCGATTCTGATCGTTGATCGGGCTCTTGCCGCCAAAGTGGTAGTAGTGTTCCGCCACTTCCAACATGCGCTCGCGGGGCACGTTCTTTCCTCGAAGAACATTTTCGAGAAAAGGCGTGACGTCGTCCGGCCCTTCCGGCCCGCCAAACGAAACAATCAAAATCGCGTCGTACTTCGCGCCCATGAATAGACTCTAGCCTATTTTCTCTTCTTGTCGGTTCTGCAACAAAGTTCGGCGACAAAGGGCCGTGCCAATCGAGTCTGCCGTGGTGCGGTTCATGGAAGTAATTTAGAATCAAACCAACAATAGAGTCGGGGCGTAGCGCAGCCTGGTAGCGCACCTGCCTTGGGCGCAGGGGGTCGTAGGTTCAAATCCTATCGCCCCGACCATTTCTTACACTTCCCACCAAGTAGGCCGAGCGGCGCGGGTAGGCACAGACGGGGCACAATTCCAAACGGCGGCCAGGGGCAGGCTATCGGAGACCGTCCGTCCACGCGAGACGACCAATGACCCAGGCGGGAAACAGTTCAAATTTCTGAGGTCTACCCTTGGGTCGGCGAAGCCGTCAGGGGCATTCCGTTCATGGCGCAAAAGACACGGCTCGCGAGGGAGGTCGGCAGGGAGGTCGGCGTCCAAGCCGCTAGTGTTTACAACTCGTATTTCTTCATCAAATGCCGGAACGAGCGATAGGAAACGCCGAGCACATCGGCGGCTCGGACCTGCACGCCGTTGGTTTGCCCGAGCGCGGACTGCAACAGTGAGCGCTCGATCTGGGCCACATAGTCTTCCATGTTCACGCCCTCGGGCAGAATTGCGCCCGCTGCGGAGACCATACTCGCTGCGGTTTCCGCGCCCGCAGCCACGGCCCGCGCCTTCGCCCGTTCGACCGGCAACTCAACCCGCAGTTCGCTCGTGGTTTCCAGCGCCACCGCCCGTTCGATCGTGTTCTCCAATTGCCGCACGTTGCCCGGCCAGTCGTAGCCTGTGAGAGTTTCGAGCGACGCCGCTTCGACGCCGTGAATGCTCTTCCCCGCCCCCGGCGCGTATTTCTTGAGAAAATGATTCGCCAGCAGCGGCACATCTTCCCGGCGCTCGCGCAAACCGGGCACCCGAATGGGGATGACGTTCAGCCGATAGTAGAGGTCTTCGCGGAAAGTGCCGTCGGTGACCTGGCGATCGAGATCGCGGTTGGTGGCGGCGATGACCCGCACATCCACCGCGATTTCAGTGGTCGCGCCCACCGGACGCACCGTGCGCTCCTGGAGCACGCGCAGCAGTTTCACCTGCATCGGCATGGTCATTTCGCCGATCTCGTCGAGAAAGATCGTGCCCTGGTCGGCAACCTCGAACAATCCGCGCCGGTTCTGGTTCGCTCCGGTGAAAGCACCCTTGACGTAGCCGAATAGCTCGCTCTCAAGCAGCGTTTCCGGAAACGCGCCACAGTTGACCGAGACGAAAGCCTCGGCGGCCCGCGGCGAACAGGTGTGTACGGCCCGCGCCACCAGTTCCTTACCCGTTCCGCTTTCGCCGAAAATCAGGATCGTGCTGCTGGTGGTGGCGACGGTGCGAATCGTCTGCTTCAGTTTTTCGAGCGCCGGACTTACCCCGACGATGTTGTCGAGCGAGTTGCGCGTGCCGGCGTCGCGGCGAAGGGCAAAATTCTGACGGGTGAGTGAAACCTTGGTCAGAGAGCGTGCAATGGCGAGTTTCACCTCGTCCACCAGCCCCGGACTCTTGCGGATGTAGTCGGTCGCGCCGCCCGCCTTGACCGCCTCCACGGCAGCCTCGTAGTCATCCACGGCCGTCATCAGGATGACCGCGGATTCCGGCGAAGTCTGGTGCGCATGCCGCAGGACTTCGACCCCGTCCACGCCCGGCATCTTGATGTCGGTCACAATCACGTCGTACAGCGCGCCGTCGATTTTGCGCTTGGCCAGGTCGCCACCAGTGACGGTTTCCACCTTATGGCCATCGCGACGCAAGGCAATATCGAGCAGTTCGCAGATCGAACGCTCGTCGTCGCAGACCAGAATGTTACCCACGCGCGCCTCCTCCCGCTCCGGCGGCGGCCAGCGCGCCTGCGGTAGACTCCGACGCGGAAGAACTTCCACCCGCGCCGGCGACGTGATCCAGTCTCCGCAATCGCAACACGAAACTCGTGCCCTTGCCTACTTCCGAACGCGCCCACACCTTGCCATCATGCGCCTGGACGATCTGGTACACGATGGCCAGACCCAGTCCGGTTCCGCCTTCGAAGTTCGACTGGAAGGGCTCAAAGATTTTTTCCGTCTGCGATGAGTTGAACCCGGGACCAGTATCGGCAAAGCTCATCTCCCATTCGGAGCCGCGCTCGGCCAGGGCCACCGTCAGGCTGCCGCCCTTTTTCTTCATCGCCCGCACCGCGTTTTCACAGAAATTCCAAAAAACCTGTTTGAGTTTGTCGCCGTCGGCCAGCACCCAGGCTCCCGACTTCGGAAAGCTGCGCTCCAGCTTGATGCCAGCGTTCTCCGCCGTGAGCCGATGATCGAGCAAGGTCAGAGTGTCCTGCAGCAACGGGATCAGATCGACGCGCTCGAAGCGATATTGTTTGCCCCGCGAGTAGGCCAAGAAATCGGTGATGATGTTATTGAGGCGGTCAGACTCGCGAATCACAATCTGCAAGAGATGCTTCTCTTCCGAACTCAGCGCCGCCGAGTCTGAGAGCATGCTTACCGATCCTGCAATCGACGTCAGCGGATTGCGGATTTCATGAGCAATGGCAGCGGCCAGGCGGCCTACGGCGGCCAGCCGGTCCTGCATACGCACTTCGCGCTCCAGCCGGCGAACCTCGGTCAGGTCGTCAAAAGAATACACAAATCCGAGATCGCCGCGCACGCTCACATTGAGCGCGGAAACCATCACGCGAAACGTCTTGCGAAAGCCGTTCACGCCCATGTACCGGACCTCGGCATCGCTCCGGGCGGCTCCAAAGTGGGGCAACGGATCCTGAAAGAGGTTGCCCATGGAGCGTCCCCGTAGCTCGGCTTCTGATATCTCGAGCAGTTGCTGCGCCGCGCGATTGACGAGCGTGATGCGTCCGTCGAGTCCAGTCGTAATCACGCCGCCGCTCATGGACTGCACAATGTTTTCGTGGAGCGCCTGCAAGTCTTCCAGCGCGCCGCTTGCGTCCTTCAATTGCACATCCGCCTGGCGGAGCTTGCTCATCAGCAGGCTGGCAAGGTACGCAATCGCAAAGTACGCAAACAGGTTGACAAAAATCACGACCTGCAGCGCCTTAAGTTTCGGATGCGAGCTCGAATAGGACGGAATGACGAGGTAGTAGTCGAGTTCGAGGCTGGTTCCGAAAAGAATGAACGCCAGCGCCGCGCTCAAATACGCCCAGACTCGCGGCAGCAGCATGCAGGCGACAACAATCACCAGCGGGTACAGAAAATTCAGCGAGCTGTCGATGCCGCCGGTGGCATGGATAACCAACGTGACCATTGCCAGATCGGCCAGCACCTGCAGAATGGCCTGTAACCGGGTTTCGTTCCAGACCGAAACCAGAAAAAGAAAAAATAGCGAGAGTACGAACCACAGCACCATCCCAGTAAGAAACGGCATGACCGGGAGCGGGCTGGGCGTGAGGCGGATCACGGCGAGCTCGATGGCGAGCAGCACCATCAGAATCAGGATCCGTACCTTCACCAGCCAGGTTAGCCAGTTCCGCTCATCGGAGATGGAATGCATGTGTGTCGTAGGTAATTCGTGGCGCGCGACCAGGTGCTGTGAGCTGCGAGCTTCGAGCCACCACCAATCGCATGCTCGCGGCTCACAGCTCGAAGCCCGCCGCTCCCGATTTATCCCGCCAGTTTTCCGATCATCGCGAACAACGGCATGTACAGCGAAATCACGATGCCGCCGATGCTAACGCCGAGCAAGCCGATGATCACCGGCTCCAGCATGGCCAGCATGTCCTTGGTGGCGGAGTCAACTTCGTCTTCGTAGAAATCGGCAATTTTCTGCAGCATGGAATCCATGGCGCCCGTGGCTTCGCCGACGCCGATCATCTGCGTCACCATGTTTGGGAAAACGCCGCACTCGCGCAGCGGATCGACGATGGTACGGCCTTCTTCGATCGCCTTGCGCACTCTCATCAGCGCTTCTTCAAGCACCGCGTTGCCCGAGGTGCGCGCCGTAATGGCCAGACCTTCGAGAATCGGAACACCGGAGGTGATCAGCGTGCCCAGAGTCCGGGTAAACCGGGCGACTGCGATCTTCTTCAGCAAGATGCCCAAAATGGGCAACTTGAGCAGCATGGCGTCGAAATAATATTTGCCCCGCGGATGCTTGCGAATCTGCTTGACGCCGTAAACCAATCCGACGCCACCCACGATAAAGAACCACCAGAAATGACCCACGAACTCGCTGAGGCCAATGACTATGCGGGTCGGCAGCGGGAGCGCAACTCCCAACCCGACAAAAAGGTTGGCGAAGATCGGCACCACCCACTTCAGCAGCGCGGCCACGATCAGCATGGCGAGAGAAACAACCGCCACCGGGTAGATCAGCGCCGATTTCACGGCTGCGCGCAGCTTGACCGCTTTCTCCACGTAGATCGCTAGCCGTTGCAGAATGATGTCGAGAATACCGCCGGTCTCTCCCGCCTCGATCATGTTGGTCGTCAGGTCGTCGAAGATGACCGGAAAACCGCGCATGGCGTTGGCCAGCGTGGCACCGCCTTCGACTGTGGTCCGGACCCCGAGCAGAGTCTTCTGAAAGGCCGGATTCTCCTGGTTGGCACCCAGAATCTCCAGACACTGCACCAGCGGCAAGCCGGCGTCGATCATGACCGAGAACTGGCGGAAGAATACCGCGACCTCTTTGACCTTGACCTTGCCACTGCCAAACGTGGGCATGACAAATTCCTTGCCCTTCTCACGAATGGCACCCGGCGTAATCCGCTCCTTCCGGAGCTGCGAGGCCAACCCGTCTTTGTTCGCTGCGACGCGTTCTCCTTGAACTTTCTCGCCCGAAGCGGTCTTGCCTGAAAATGTAAAAACCGGCATGGTGACTTTCTCCTTATCGGCGTTCCGTCGGCGTGAGCGGCTGGTCCTGCACGCTGCCCGCGCCTTTCTGTCTCTTGCGTTTCTGTCTCAGCTCATCTCTAGTTCTTGCCCTTCAACTTCCATGGCGCGCGGCCCGTTCCGCTCCCGCCATTGCCCGAGGTCATCTCTTTGCCGGCGCCGCGCCCTTGGCCAGCGGCGTCGGAGTTCCGCGATTTGTCAGGCTCGCCCCGCGCGCGATCATTTCCTGCAGTTCATCCTGATTGCTGGATCGCGCCATCGCCGTTTCGAGCGTGATCTGCTTCTGGAAATACGCGGTCGCAAGCGACTGGTTAAACGTCTGCATTCCGAACTTTTCCTGGCCAGACTGCATCGAGGAATAAATCTGGTGGATCTTGTCTTCGCGGATCAGGTTGCGCACGGCCGCATTCGGCACCAGAATTTCCATGCACATGGCGCGTCCTTTGCCATCGATTCGCGGCAGCAGGCTTTGACACATGATGCCCTCAAGCACCAGCGAAAGCTGGGCGCGAATCTGCGATTGCTGGTGCGCCGGAAACACGTCGATCACGCGATTGATGGTGGAGGACGCCGAATTGGTGTGCAACGTGCCAAAGGTGAGGTGGCCGGTTTCCGCTATTCGCAATGCGGATTCAATCGTTTCCAGATCGCGCATTTCGCCGATCAGCACCACGTCTGGATCTTCACGAAGCGCGGCGCGCAGCGCGTCGGTAAAACTCTTCGTGTCGGCGTGCAATTCGCGCTGGTTCACCAGGCAGTTCTTGTTCATGTGCACGAATTCGATCGGATCTTCGATGGTCAGGATGTGCTCGTGGCGCTCGGTATTGATTTTGTCGATCATGGCCGCAAGCGTCGTGGACTTGCCCGAACCGGTCGGCCCCGTCACCAGCACCAGCCCGCGCGGCTTGTCGCACATCTTGCTGACCACCGGGGGCAGTCCCAACTGGTGAAACGATTTGATCTCGAACGGAATCAGTCGGAACACGCAGGCCGAAGCGCCGCGCTGATTGAATACGTTGGCGCGGAATCGAGCGAGGCCTTTCAAGCCGAACGAAAAGTCCAGTTCGAGGCTTTCTTCGAAGCGGTGCTTCTGCGAATCCGTCATCACGCTGTACGCCAGTTGCTTGGTCTCGGCCGGCGTCAACTGCGGCAGGTCGAGCGGCACCAGATGTCCGTGCACGCGAATTTGCGGCGGTGAGTTGGTCGTGATGTGGAGATCGCTTCCATTCATCTCCAGCATGCGGCGGAGCAAATCGCTTAGTGACAGTGCCATAGTTTTCTTTCTTTC
>JAYUJG010000084.1:0-3031 GCA_043765355.1 Acidobacteriaceae bacterium
GGAAATTTGCAGACGGCTTAGTGGGTAGCGAAGGGCTGATTGGTGGCCGACAGGAGCACATCCACAGAGGGCACGGGGGAACAGAGGCTCACAGAGGGAAGTTGAATCGGAGAATCCAGGCGAGGCCAAGCCGGTTACTTGTTGGAAACCGGTAACTACGATAAAAACCGCAAAAACCTTTAGTCGAGGTTCTTCATCGAGCACGCGCCGGGCCCGCGAGGGTCGCCGCACGATCCGCATCCTCCGGCCGATCCCGCCGACTGTGAAGAGAATGACGGCTGCGAGCCCATTCCACTTTTGGCGGGCGCGGCGAACACGGACAGCTGCGGGTCCAGTTTCTTGCTCTGGCACTTCGGGCACTCGGTTTTTTGTTGGCCGAAAATCAGCGCCTCGAACTGGTGCTGGCATTCCTTACAGACGTACTCGAAGATGGGCATGAAGAAAACTCCGCGAAGAAAATTGCCGACTTCTATTTAAAATCAAAGCGTGGCTACTTCGCAAACCCGTGATCCGCAAATCAACGGACAAACCCGCCCTTTCGTGCCGCGCCGCTGGTTGAGTGGCGGGCATGTGCAAACCGTCGCCAGTTTTCTGATTCAGAGGCGCTTTCATCTACCCGCGCCCGAGGAGCGTCTGGTCGAAGTGGAGCCTGGCGTCAAGGTACTTTGCCATTGCCACTGGCAGGCCGATCGAACGCAGGCGCTGACCCTGATTGTTGTGCACGGACTGGAAGGTTCGAGCGAATCGCAGTACATGCTGGGTCTGACCGAGAAGGCGATGGCCGCGGGGATGAACGTCATTCGCTACAACCAGCGCAACTGTGGCGGCACCGACGGGCTGGCACCGGTGCTGTATCACTCGGGGTTGTCGAATGACGTCGCGGTGGTGGCGCGCGAGGTGATTGCGCGGGACGGGGTTTCGCGGTTGGCGTTGGTGGGCTTTTCGATGGGCGGCAACATTGTGCTGAAGTTGGCGGGTGAGTGGGGATCCAAAGGGCCGCCAGAGTTTCGCGCCGCTGCTGTTTGTTGTCCGGCAATTGATCTGGCGACGTCGGCGGATGCGCTGCATGAACCGGCGAACAGAATTTACGAGCGATATTTCTTGTGGGCGCTCCGGCGAAGAATGCTGCAGAAGGCGCGGCTGTTTCCCGGGCACTTCGACGTCAGCCGGCTGCGCGGCATCCGCAGCTTGCGCGAATTTGACGACAAGGTGACTGCCTACTATTGCGGCTTCACGGGCGTTGACGACTACTATGATCGGGCCTCGGCGGCGCATGAAATCCAGGGGATCGCAGTGCCGGCGCTGGTGCTGCACGCGGCGAATGATCCGTTTGTTCACATTACGGAGTCGACGCGGCGGAAGATTGTGTCGAACCGCCATATAACTCTTGTTGAGACAGAAGATGGCGGGCACTGTGCGTTTGTCGGCGCGCCGGCAAGGCTGCTTGAGGGTTCGGGGAGTGGACGCGCCGGCGGTTTTGACGACGGATATTGGGCGGAGATCGAGATCGTCAAATTTCTGCGCCGCTTTCAGGGATGAGGTCTTGATGGACGCCGATTTCTCGATCGAGTTAGGGCAGGAAGATCCGGTGCTGGATTTTCCGTGGACCGATCCTTCGGGGAAGCTTGCGTATGTTGACCTGAAGCGGCATTCAGAGTTGAACGCCCAAATCGAGGAGGCGGAACTGTTTCCCGAGTTGAGAGAGTTTCTTCTCGCGCTGAATTCGGCGCGGAGCGTGGTTGAGACAGCGAAGTGCGATGCTTGGACGACCACGGAATTGAGCGCGGAAGAAGAAATGTTCGCTGCGGCGCACAAATTCGCGAGCTATGTCGACGTGGTGTTTTCGGAGGGTGACTCGCGCGTCTCGTTCTCCGCGCACGAACAATTTGCTCGAAAGCTCGTTGAGTTGTTGCGGCGAGCGCCAGAGATTCATTCGGCGGCGGAAGTGTGCGTGCGACGGTGCTTCTTCGGCGAGAACGATTCGATCCGAGAAGGCTTTTACTGGACCTTGTATGTGAGCGGCTTCGGAGGCAATGAAGACGATGCCCGGTTGAATTGGAGTGTTGGGCTTCAATTGGTGAGGAATGCGGTGGTGCAGTTGTCGAGTTCCGGGGTCTGATTGTTAGTTGGTGGCGTTTATTTGTGGCTTGAGACGGGAGCGCAGCGAAACGGAGAGAGTCGTCCAATCGACGCGCGTGCGGAGCATCGACAGAATTAGCATGAACAGGATGATTTCCAGCAAACCTCTCGATGCGACGGGAATCGACTGCGATCGCTTGGGAAGTATGGAAAACCGTCCGTAGACGAATTCGATGTGGACCCAATAGACGAGCAATGACGTCTGACCGAGTTGAGTGAGCGGGCTAAAGCCGCGGGTTGCCAGACCCCAGCGGCACCAGGCATACGTCAGAAAGGCAATTACTAACAGCAAGCCTACCCGCATCATGAAGAAGTTCGGGCTGGTATGCCAGTAGTCGTAGACAGCGTAAAAATGGAGCGAGGAGTGGTCGAGATCGTAGGCGACTAAGATTGCCGCCGCTCCGGCGGCGGCTAAGAGTGTGAGAGTCTTTGTCGTGCGCGTGCGGGCTTGCTCGCCAAAGAGAACGAGGCCGGTGGCGAGCCCGGCAAAGGCGAAGGCAGACCAGGGGAAGAGGGAGAAGAGCCAGGGCTGCGGCGCGCCGAGGTTGTGGCATCCGTCAATGTAGGACTCGATTGGCCACGGTAGCCAGGCCGGACGCCACGTTGTGTAGAGCGGAGGAGTTAGCAAGGCGATTGCCGCTGCTGCGGCGAGGGCTGCGGCTACTAACAAAGAACAGCGGCTCAAGGCCGGGTCGTTTCCGGGCGCTGTCGGTATGCCTGACGGCATACCCCGATGATGCGACGCGAACAATCGTTGCCAGATTGTCAGGGTGAGGCCGCAGACGAGCGCCATCAGAATCATCGAGAGTCCGATGATATTCAGGATGTCGACGCGCAGTAAGTCGGACCAGGGAGCCCACCCCCAGGCGATGACAAACTCTTGCAGACGGAA
>JAYUJG010000085.1:0-3000 GCA_043765355.1 Acidobacteriaceae bacterium
CCCGCCAGCAACTCGATCACTTACGATGGATTTTTCCTGGCAGGCCTCAGCAAGAAGATCGGGCTGCTCAATCACTCGCCGGGTGATTTCGCCGCCATCACGTCGCTGGCGCACGAAAGCGGTCACGCTCTGCAGTATCAACTCGGAATCAGGAGCGGATACGTTTTTCCGAACGAACAGAATGCCGACTGTTTCGCCGGCGCGATGACTTATCAATTGCGGCTGGCCGGTTTGCTTCACCCGACGGATGTCGCGGAAGCGAAGGCTGCACTAACCTTGCTGGCCGATCCGAAGAGGGCAAGCCCGCTTGAAAACGCCCACGGAGATGCGGGACAACGGGTGGAGGCGTTTATGTCGGGATACCGCACGGGTGCGGATGGCTGCACTCCACTCAAACCGGCGACACTTCCGTGGCTGCCGCCGCGACAGAAGTAAGAGCCGTCCGGGTATCGACGGTCACGCCTTCCGCCCGCAGTTAGCTTATCCAAAATTCTCTCGCCGCGGCGTGGAGAGATCCGGGTCGTTTTTCGGCAATTGCATCAATCCGTGATCGCTTCAATGGTCCCCGGAGCGTTTCCTTCCAACCGGTTATTCACGAAAATGTACGACGGTTGGGGCAGACGGCGAGCGCGTTCGATCAAGTCTCGCAGCGCTTGACGAGTGCCTGGATTCGCGTCTTGAATCTCGCGGTAGGGCGCCAGCCGGGACACGGCTTCCTCATAAGGCCGGCCTTTTCGCAACAAAGCGCGAGTGACCGTAAAATCCGCCGTATACACATCGGGCAGTTGCATTTGATCGGCAATCTCGGGCATGCGCGTCCAGGCATTAAACACATGCGCAACGCCATACCGGCGCAGGCAGGAGAAGTATTCGGGCGCCAGAAACTCCTGGTTACGAATCTCCACCGCATAGCGATAGGTCTGCGGCAGACTCGCCAGAAACGGTTCCAGCTCGGCCAAAAACGTAGCCAGAGGCTGCTGAGACCGCCCAAACTCGAAGATCAGCACCGCCACCTGCCCGCGATACGGCTCAAGCAGGTCGAGGAACATTGCACGGAACAGTTCGGCGTTCAGAAACTGATCGTTGAGGCTGCCGGCGCTGTCGCCGTAGCGCGGATGCACCGGATACATCTTCACCGTAATCGCTTCCGGGACTTTGAAGGCGTAGCTGAGAGTGGGTAGCGCTGACTGAAAGAGCCGTCTCCAAAACTCGGACGTCGGAAATTGGTAAAACGAAAAATCGCCGCACACAATCGGGAATGTTTGGGAATACTCGCTTAAGCATTCGGCCTCAAACCGTTTCTGCGAAAACCTGCCGCGAGACAGATAGCGGTCCCGCGAGTAGATTTGATCGATCCAGCCCTGGTACTTCCAGGAACTCGTGCCGATGTAGACTTGCTGTTGCGCGAGCGCCGATAAACGTTCCCGCAAGCGCAGGCGCAATGAATCTTCCGGTTCGCCGAAAAGCGACAGGTTCTCAGTAGGCGTGGGCAACCCGGTAGCCGTAAGGATCGGCGCCCGCCTCAATCACGCCGTCGGAGAGAATACGCACCATCACGGGAGCCGCGCCGCTGGACCAGCGCGAACGCATACTCGTTCGATGGCCGCGCTCGGCAAGTTCCGTCGCGGTGCTCGAAGGAATTCGCTCATCCAGCAAAAGATCGCCCTTGTTCCAGGCATGGTTGTCAAAGCTCGACACCAGGTGGCGTGTCTGATAGCGCGGAGCCTCCACCGCCGCTTGGGCGTTCATCCCAAACTCCACCACGTCCAAAAAGAGTTGCAGCAGGCTTTGATCCTGGTTGTCGCCGCCTGGCGTGGAAAGCGCTAAATACGGTTTGCCCGCTTGCGTGACGATGGTCGGGCTGAGTGTCACGCGCGGACGCTTTCCTCCGGCCAGTTCGTTGGGCGAACCAGGCACCAGAATAAAGCTCTGCGCACGCTCCGTGAGGGGGATTCCTGTATCGCCGGCAATCACCGAGGGCAACCACGCGCCACTCGGAGTGGACGAGAACACCATGCCGTCTTTATCGATGGCGTCCACGCAAGTCGTATCACTCGCCATCAGGGCGTCGTCGATGTTTTTAGCTCGCACGATGTCCATCTCCGACGGATGCAAGCCGCGCTTTCCATTCACAATGCCGGGAAGAAATTCGAGCGACGCCTTTTCGGTGATCTCTTTCCGGCGTTGCGCGGCGTACTGTTTGGACAACAGCACATCGGTGGGGATGCGGTTAAAACGCGGATCGCCATAATAGGCATCGCGGTCGGCGTACGCCAACTTCAAAGCTTCCACCGATTTGTGGATATACTCGGTCGAATTAAATGGCAACGAGTGCAAATCCCAGCCTTCCAGAATATTCAAAGCTTCGAGCAGCGCGGGCCCTTGACTCCAGAAGCCTGGCTTGTACACCTGGTAGCCGCGATATTCGGTGGACACCGGTTCTTCCACTTGCAACTTGAACGCTGCCATGTCTTCATAGCGCATCAGTCCGCCGTTGGCCTTCATGAACGCATCGATCTTATGCGCGATCTCGCCGCGGTAAAAATAATCGCGCACCGCGTCAATAGCGGCTTGGCGATTGGCGCCCGCTGCCAGCGCTTTCTTCTCCGCCTCCAGCATGGCGCGTAGCGTGCGCGCAGTATCCGGTTGGCGGAAAATCTCACCCGGGACCGGGACCTGTCCGTTAGGCAGGAAGTGGCGCTTGGAATCCGGCCAGAGTTCAAAGAAGCTGCGCGAACGCGCAATCGATTGCGAACGCATCTCATCGATAGGCTCGCCGTCGGCTAGTTCGATTGCCGGCGTGATCACGTCCGCAAAGGATTTCGTCCCGAACTCGCGCAGGGCTACCAGCGTGGCATCGATCATTCCGGGCACCAGCGCCGGCATGATTCCAGCTACCGGAATGATTCCGCGCAAGCCGTTAGGCTCAGGCTTGGCGAGCAGTTCGCCGGGCGCCAGTTGATGTTTGCGGAAAAGCTCCGCCGTCGCCAATTTCGGCAT